>NZ_CP071503.1:2701081-3001201 GCF_017354945.1 Shewanella avicenniae
CCTTTGCGTAGGTACTCACCGGCGATTTCAGCGAGCTTTCCAAAAAACACAACGCGGTGCCATTCGGTGCGCTCTTGCTGTTGGCCGTGCTGGTCTTTCCATGTTTCGCTGGTTGCCAGTGTGATGTTGGTAACGGCGTTTCCGTTTGATGTGTATTTTACTTCGGGGTCTCGCCCTAAATTGCCAACTAAAATGACTTTGTTAATGCCTCTTGATGCCATTCTACTTGCCTCAATCAATCCATAAAAAGCGGCCGTTAGACCGCTGATACTGCGGGTTATGGTTCAATAGATTTGTAGGTTGTTTAATCGATGTACCTGAAGATTTTTTCTGCTTCGGAGAGGGTTTCAGCGTAGTTTTTCAGGTTGTAGACGTTATCAGAAAGACGCTCTTGAAAAGTGCCTGTAGCTGAAAAAGCTAAAATGCTTGAGGCCATGATGTTTGCGCCTACGTTTAGCGCGAAGGGTGACATTAAACCTTGGAAGTAATTACCCGACCAAGCGACCATTACCTTTTCTGCATCTGGGTTTCGAGGGTCTCGACCATCAAAAGAGAATATCCCTGCAAACCCTTCACCCAAGAGGTATAGGCCGCCGCTGATGTCTTTGGGATTATCTAAGGATTCATTTAGTACCATTACTACAGCGTTCAGGTATGACTTGATTTCGTGCGGTGTTTTTAAGACGTCGGTTAGTGGTTTAGCTTCTAATTTCACTGACATATGAAGTCCCTTTTTGCTAGTTACAACGAAAACGAACCACGGTTCGTTTTTACGGATATTATTAAGCAAAAACGAACTTATCAATCTATTAAGTGAACATATATAACTAAAAGGCCGCAAATGCGGCCTAATAAAAAGATTTAACTCGGTGAGTTCATCAGAAAATAATCAATTTCGTAGGTTGTAAATCTTGGCTATCCTCTCAAACCGCAATTTGTACTGCTGCTGATTAGTCGGAGGAAGCCATTCATCCAACCCTTTATCGCCTTTCTGACGATTAAGTGACGCTTCAACAGCCACTAAATTGCGCTGGTCATTGGCAAATGTTTCACGTTCCGCTTGCGTCCATTTGTCGGCACCATGTTTCCATGCCCAACTGAGCGGCACAATATGGTCAATATCGACTTCTGAAGCGTTCACAATCACGTTGCCACTGTACATAGATACCCAGCGACCTCTAGTAACACGGCCTTTGTCATTAAAAACCAAGTTACCGGTGTTCTGAGAAATCAAGATTTCTTGTCGGGTATCTTGGCCGTCATGGTCTACATCAGCCCACCCTTTTCCGAACTTGTCCCTTGAGTAGCCAGAATCAACCGAGTGTTTTGCTGTTGGTTGATATACCGACATGGCTTTTGGCACATATCCTTTAGGCAGACGACCACCTGAGCTTAAGCAGTCGTCAAGCGTTTGGTAAGGGGTGAAATGTTTGGTCTTATCGAAATACTGGCTACTTTCATCGTGGCAGATGCCACTGTTTGATTTCTTGATTAGTGCATGCGCAGGATATGCCAGCAAAGACGCTGCGAGCAGCACGATTGATAGAAAAATTCTCATTCCCTAACCATAAAGCTCCGTGAAAAGTACCCTGCCAATGTGACATAAACCTATTGTTAGTCAAGCAATTGCGGGGGATGTTGAGTAGTTGGCATCTAGCGGGCGCAACGTGAAATTGCCCCATTGTGTGTTATTGACGCTGCTAACAATTAGCTCTACACCCTGTCATTTGAGCAAATTTTAGTAATGCTAGAGAGTGCCAGAATTATTCTTACTTTATAACGTATCTAACGGACTGGTTGTCCCCGCGAAATGTTGGCCAAGTACATGTGTATAGATTTGTGTTGTACTAACGTCATTGTGGCCTAGTAACTCTTGGACACTTCTTATATCACGGCCTGCTTGAAGCAAATGGGTTGCGAAGCTGTGCCTAAACGTGTGGCAGGTGACGCGTTTATTTATTTGAATATTACGAACGGCATTCCCGAGCGCTTTACGAATAACACTTTGATGCAAATGGTGCCTGCAAAGTGTTCCCGTATAAGGATTAATGCAGGTTGACGACGAAGGAAAAATAAACATCCATCCGTGTTGCCTAAACGCATTGGGGTACTTACGTTCTAATGCATTTGGCAGAGATGGGCCTATCCCCTTTTGGTTGTCATCCTCTTGAATTTTAATAGCCTTTTCAATATATGTAGTAAGCTTCTCTGCGCATTTATGGCTGAGGATGGTTTGCCTATCTTTATGTCCTTTACCGTCTCTAACGGTAAGCGATGTTCTAACAATATCAATGTCTTGGACGCGTAATCGGAGACATTCTGAAACTCTTAGTCCACTACCATAGAGTAGTTCAATGATTAGCCTGTCTCGGCCATGAAGTTCATTTAATATCGATGAGATCTCCAATTGGGATAAAACCGTCGGTAAATGTCTCTGCTTAGTCGCATAGCAAAATCCTAAATCACCAAGATCATGGTGCAAATGCTTTTGATATAAATAGGCTAATGCGTTAAGTGCTATTTTTTGTGTGTTGATAGCCACATTTCGTTGATTGGCAAGGAAGGTTAAAAATTGTGTGACTTCTTCCGTTCCCATTGTTTCAGGATGACGCTTGTGGTGAAAGTTAATGAATGCTTTGATCCAATACAGATAGGTTTTTTCTGTTCTAATGCTGTAACCACGCATACGCATTTCCTCCTGAAGACCTTTCAGAAATGGGCTTTTTAGACTCATGATAACTCCCAACCTTATAATACTGTGTTTATATACAGTATTATTTGAAATTCTTGGATATCAAGGGAAATAGTGAAAAATTTTTGCGCGTTTATACATGAATAAAATTAGATTATTTATTTTTATCAACAAGTTATGTATTTTGGATTAGAGATAATAGGTTTGGAAAACGCGCATGCGCGTTTTTCCAGATGGTGAATTTAGTAAAATACTGATAAGTTCATTGCATACAAATAGTTAACTGTGCGCGTTTTTACTGGTCCAACAAGATAAATGCGCATGCGCACTAATAAAATGTTATACCCACTAAGCATCGGATGAATATTAAACTTAAAATAGTATTTTGCTTTATTGTCATTACTGCGTGCACAGCTCTTACAGTTAGTGCGGGCTCTCCTCGCTATTATTCACCATTCTCATTAACCACAGTTTTGCCTATGTTTCTTGTTTACTCCTCCGGCATTTCTGGGGTGACGTTATCGTTTATTGCTGCTATTCCAAACGCATTGGTATTTCTAATCAGCACCTTGTCGCTAACTGAGCAAGACTCTAAACTGACCAAGCCGTTTACAATATTCTGTGCCATCACCATACTGTTCTCTATTGCTTTTTTTGTGGTTAGCTTCAGTTATGGTGTAACGTATCAGGGGCTTAGCCATACTGTCTTAATGTGTATTTTTAGCGGCACTTTTATTGCTGCAATCTTTGCGGCTTTTAAACTTAATAATCAAAATCCAAACATTAATAATGCCTTGGCATTCAGAGTTTTATTTTTTAGTTGGGTGGGCTGGGTTGCGTTCCCATGGCTCGGTGAAATGATTTAGCAGGTATAACAAACCAAGGCAGCGGGACAATTACATGCAGGCTCCCGTCACTTCGTTCCGTATTTTAGCCTGCATGTATTTGCCCCTGCTTGGGGCGTTATATGTGTTGAGGTGCATTTGAGCTCGCCAGAAAAAAGCTTACTTTATGCTGATACAATAATTGTCGATATCAAGTGGCAGGGAGCTGCATGCACGATCCGCTATGAGGCTTGGGATGGCGACATAAATTCCCTGGCTTTTCTGGATGCAAGAATAATTTCTGAATGCGAAATAGATAGAGATCGTGTAGAGAAGGGCACTTTGAAGCATTTGAGTTCAGGTAACTGGCAACTAACTCTTGTGGATGATGACGATTTAGCTTTTCTAGTTTTAGAGTATCGAAACTGTGAGCCCATATAACAAACGCAAGCAAACCGGCCTGACGGCCTCGACTCGCTACGCTCGCGTTTGTTGCGGGCGTTAGCCGAGGTTGAAAAAGTGCGTTACTTCTTCGTCGTATTTATGATTTTTAGTGTGAATGTGATGGCATCAGAGACTGTTGAATATCAAATTGACGCCACATTCATTGATGACAATGATTCATGGGCAATCATCGAGCCACTTTGGTGGACAGTAAGCATTTACGATGGCGAGAAAAAATACGAGCAAGATCTATCTAAATACAGCAAGAGCCAGAGATTAGTTTTTGCGTGTCATTGGTATATGTCTGAAGTTAACAATGGTGGGCACGATCAATTTTACTATAACAGCACCGGCATAGTATGGCGTGACGCAATTGAATGTTTCGATGCCATTGGAGCAACAGAGATATCAGAAATAATCAAAAGTTCAGCGACCAGGCTCGGTGGCTCCCCTAGCTTAGACAGAAATGAGAGGAATGAGGTTCTAGAAAAAATAGAGCCCAAATTTGATGATCTAGATGACCGGTTTTATAAGCTAGAAAGTCAAATAGATATCGAGAAGTTGATAAAGGTATTTATTTCAAAAAGAAAAAGCGATTTTGTTTTCAACGGCAAGGTTTTAAAGCCATGAAAGCGGCTAATCGGGTAGCCGGAGGTATCTAGCCTCCAGCCCCCACACCACCCTGCATGCGGCTCCGCACAGGGCGGTTCATCTAGAACACCTAACCTGTTATTTGGCTAGGATAATGAACAGAAATCCATCCATCTCTTAGTGAATACAATCCTGCGTTCGTCAGATATTCGTTACTCAGCGCTTGCTGTATGCCTGGCGTTTTCGAGCTACGCCAAGGGCCTTTACTTGTGAGCCCACAAGCAACGGCTGCTTGGATCCTGACACCTCGTTTCAGTAGGTTTTGCACCTTAGTCCGTGGTTTTCGCCACTGACGCCAGAAGCACATACGCACTCGGCGACGGATCCAGTGGTCTAAATCGACGCACCCTTGATAAGCGTTGGCTATGCCAAAGTAATTGATCCAACCTTGCATATATTGCCGCAGTTTAAACAGTTGATAGCTCATACTGACTCCCCAATTGCGGTTCGTCAGTCGTCGTATCTTTTGTTTGAAAACATGCAACGTGTTGGCATGCCATTGGATCTTTCCTCGGTTAAAGGTGAAACCAAGGAATTTGCTTTGGCCTACCTTAACCACTTGGCTTTTATGCTCGTTAACGATCAGTTTTAGCTTCGTACCAAGATAATGAGTAATACTCTTGAGAACACGTTCTCCCGCCCGTTGAGACTTCACCAAGATGATAAAGTCATCAGCGTAGCGGGCGAAGTGATGTCCTCGACTTTCCAGTTCTTTATCCAAACTATCCAGCATGATATTTGATAGTAATGGTGAGAGTGGGCCGCCCTGAGGTACACCTTCGAAGCTTGCTTCAAATTGGTCGTTGACCATGACGCCCGCTCGTAGGTATTTGCCAATAAGCGCCAGCAGACGCTTATCCTGCACCTTACTCCTTAACTGAGTCATCAACAGATCGTGGTTGACGCGGTCAAAGAACTTGGACAGATCAACATCAACGGCAAATTTGCGTTTCTGTTTGATGATATCCCTGACTTGTAGTACCGCCTGTTGGGCGTTTCTGTTCGGCCTAAAGCCGAAGCTATTCACTGAAAAGTGAGGGTCAAACAACGGCGTGAGTATTTGAGCGATTGCTTGTTGTATCACACGATCAATCACGGTAGGGATCCCCAATTTGCGTTTACCGCCATCGGATTTATCGATCTCTACACGCCTGACCGCTGAGGGTTGATATTCTCCTCGCTCAAGCTGAGATTTACACTGTTGCCAGCCGCCTTGTTGCATCCAGCGCGGGAAGGATTCGATGGTCATGCCATCAATGCCCGCCGCGCCATTATTGGCTTTCACTTGTCGCCAAGCTCGGTGTAGATTCTCAGGTTCGAGTAGTTGCTGAAATAGATTGCTGCTGAAGGCTGGTTGCTGGCTAATACGCTGTTGATAGTAATCGTCTGTCGACGTAGTGGGTATCGACAAGTTTGGCAAGACTCCTCCTTCTTCTAAATGTTCAGGCCTTCACCATATCCCATCCATTACGATAGGCGTTGGGCTACTATGCCGTCTGCTGACTTCTGCTTAATCACATGCCGAGTTGCCCCGTCATGCGCTATCGGTTTTCATCTAATTCGCTCTTTCCAGTCGATGAAATTGAAAAGCCAAGACACTTGTAGACCAGAGCCTTACTGGTTAATGACCGATCGCATGCTAAGCAGATCTCCCCAGATAAGGACATGAACTTTCTTTGCACTGCTGCATCATTTACGGTGGCCGTTAGATCACGTGGTTTCGTCGTCTTGTGCCAACTCACCTTCAGCCTACGCCTCATATGATGTTCTTGTTCATCAGCTCGCAAATTTGCTAGCGGCTTCCTTCAGACCGCCCCTCACGGGTAAGCCCTTGCCATTCGCTAGTAGTTAACGTTTAATAACAGCATGTTATCGAACGGTGACCTTCCTACAGAGGACTTTCACCTCATTAGTTCATGCCCATGCTGGGCGTACACAATCACAAGCAAGGGACCAAACTACGCTCCGCCAATTTGCGGTTCGCTTTGCTCACTTTACCGCAAATTGGCTCCGCTACGTTTGGCCCCTGTTGTGGGCGTTAGTGAGAACATGAAAAAAATCAGCATATTGCTTTTATCCATAATTAGTCTTTTCGTCATGGCAGGTAACAATATAATGATTCATAACAATACAGAGCGTGTGCAAAAGCTTGAAAAGTTGTTAGTTGAAAAGAAATTTACTGCTGATGAAAAGCTTTTTTATCCTGGAGCTCCCTCAGAAGAAGTTAGGGCAACATGCGAACAAGCAATGAATATTGTAATCCAAGCTTTAATTGATACTCCTGAGGCGGGTATAACGGAAATCGAGTTTTGGAGCCTTCTGGAAAAAGCTGCCACGGTTTATAAACAATTTGACTCAGAAGAAATGGAACGCGGCCTAAGTTACATGGAAGAAATAATGGACATTTATGACATCGAAAGCTCCGATGGTAGGTTAAACACTTGGAGGTATGGGTTTGATCCAGCAAATTCTCACTAATCGGGTAGCCGGAGGTATCTAGCCTCCAGCCCCCACACCACCCTGCATGCGGCTCCGCACAGGGCGGTTCATCTAGAACACCTAACCTGTTATTTGGCTAGGATAATGAACAGAAATCCATCCATCTCTTAGTGAATACAATCCTGCGTTCGTCAGATATTCGTTACTCAGCGCTTGCTGTATGCCTGGCGTTTTCGAGCTACGCCAAGGGCCTTTACTTGTGAGCCCACAAGCAACGGCTGCTTGGATCCTGACACCTCGTTTCAGTAGGTTTTGCACCTTAGTCCGTGGTTTTCGCCACTGACGCCAGAAGCACATACGCACTCGGCGACGGATCCAGTGGTCTAAATCGACGCACCCTTGATAAGCGTTGGCTATGCCAAAGTAATTGATCCAACCTTGCATATATTGCCGCAGTTTAAACAGTTGATAGCTCATACTGACTCCCCAATTGCGGTTCGTCAGTCGTCGTATCTTTTGTTTGAAAACATGCAACGTGTTGGCATGCCATTGGATCTTTCCTCGGTTAAAGGTGAAACCAAGGAATTTGCTTTGGCCTACCTTAACCACTTGGCTTTTATGCTCGTTAACGATCAGTTTTAGCTTCGTACCAAGATAATGAGTAATACTCTTGAGAACACGTTCTCCCGCCCGTTGAGACTTCACCAAGATGATAAAGTCATCAGCGTAGCGGGCGAAGTGATGTCCTCGACTTTCCAGTTCTTTATCCAAACTATCCAGCATGATATTTGATAGTAATGGTGAGAGTGGGCCGCCCTGAGGTACACCTTCGAAGCTTGCTTCAAATTGGTCGTTGACCATGACGCCCGCTCGTAGGTATTTGCCAATAAGCGCCAGCAGACGCTTATCCTGCACCTTACTCCTTAACTGAGTCATCAACAGATCGTGGTTGACGCGGTCAAAGAACTTGGACAGATCAACATCAACGGCAAATTTGCGTTTCTGTTTGATGATATCCCTGACTTGTAGTACCGCCTGTTGGGCGTTTCTGTTCGGCCTAAAGCCGAAGCTATTCACTGAAAAGTGAGGGTCAAACAACGGCGTGAGTATTTGAGCGATTGCTTGTTGTATCACACGATCAATCACGGTAGGGATCCCCAATTTGCGTTTACCGCCATCGGATTTATCGATCTCTACACGCCTGACCGCTGAGGGTTGATATTCTCCTCGCTCAAGCTGAGATTTACACTGTTGCCAGCCGCCTTGTTGCATCCAGCGCGGGAAGGATTCGATGGTCATGCCATCAATGCCCGCCGCGCCATTATTGGCTTTCACTTGTCGCCAAGCTCGGTGTAGATTCTCAGGTTCGAGTAGTTGCTGAAATAGATTGCTGCTGAAGGCTGGTTGCTGGCTAATACGCTGTTGATAGTAATCGTCTGTCGACGTAGTGGGTATCGACAAGTTTGGCAAGACTCCTCCTTCTTCTAAATGTTCAGGCCTTCACCATATCCCATCCATTACGATAGGCGTTGGGCTACTATGCCGTCTGCTGACTTCTGCTTAATCACATGCCGAGTTGCCCCGTCATGCGCTATCGGTTTTCATCTAATTCGCTCTTTCCAGTCGATGAAATTGAAAAGCCAAGACACTTGTAGACCAGAGCCTTACTGGTTAATGACCGATCGCATGCTAAGCAGATCTCCCCAGATAAGGACATGAACTTTCTTTGCACTGCTGCATCATTTACGGTGGCCGTTAGATCACGTGGTTTCGTCGTCTTGTGCCAACTCACCTTCAGCCTACGCCTCATATGATGTTCTTGTTCATCAGCTCGCAAATTTGCTAGCGGCTTCCTTCAGACCGCCCCTCACGGGTAAGCCCTTGCCATTCGCTAGTAGTTAACGTTTAATAACAGCATGTTATCGAACGGTGACCTTCCTACAGAGGACTTTCACCTCATTAGTTCATGCCCATGCTGGGCGTACACAAGTTAAATCATCGGAAAATCACTCGCTGGCTGCGCCAAAGCGCTCGCGTTTTCCGCTGTTTAAAGCGTTATGCTCAAAGAGGTACGGATGACCTGTAGTTACAAATTGACAGAATCTGAAGTCGTAAATGCAATGAAGCTAAACGGGAGAGGTTCCAATAAGACATTGGTGGCGCTTGTAATTGTTGGGCTAGTGTTGGCATTGGTTGGCACTTTTACCGAGCACAAGGCATTAGGATTTGGTGGCGCTGTTGGTGGGTTAATTGGTTATTTTTCCGTTCTGTTCTTATTGATACCGTTCAACGCTAAGAAACAGTTTCGCCAAAACAGGGCGCTAAGGGCTGAAATCACCATGCTTTTATTAGAGCAAGGAATAAATTTCAAAAGTGAATCAGGCGAAAGTAACTTGCAGTGGTCTGACATTCACAAATGGAAGTATGGTAAAGGCATCTATCTCCTGTATATCACGAGTAATATGTTCCATATGGTTCCATCAAGGGCGCTTTCAAATGAAGCTGAGTTTAGCAAATTGCTTGGTGAGTATATTGGCCCTAGAAAAGCATAACAAACGCAACCAGTATGCTCCCTGCGGTCGCGGGACGCCCAAAACGCTTCGCTTATTTGGCCGCCCCTGTTGCGGGCGTTAACCCATAGAAATTTTTATCCGAAAATGTCGAGTTAGAGTTAAGGCTTTAACTCGGAATTGTCCATAAACAACATTGTGCCCCTTTTTGCTCCTATTTAACTGCCGCGTATCCATCACGGCAGTTCCGACATTTTCCTCTCTAACGCCGCCTTTAAGTTTTCCAAATAACTAACCCCTGAGTTATGGGCGAAGCTTGGCCCCGTTCCCTGCGGGTGTATTACAACCTCGCCTGTTTTTGGGTTCTGCCATTTAAGCATTGGCAGGACTGGATCGTCTGATATGGTTAAGCCGTTAGCTTTCACGTCGTCAGCGTCCATTTGTATTACGCCACAGCGGCAGTTGTAATCGTTTGGCGGGAAGTGTGTTTGCCAGAATTTCGCGTCTATTGGATAGACTTTACCGTCGAATCCTAAGTGCTCAGGCCTCGTTTTACTGTCATCAACGGCGTCGTACATCAAGTACGGCATATCTTCGGCATTTTCTTGAATACCAGCCCAATGTCCTGCTGAGTAGGCGCTTTGCAGGTTCGTGCGAAAGATTGTCTCTAGGCGGCTGGCGCTGCCTAACTGAATAGTGATGACTGTCCCGTCTGGGCCGACTATATCTTTTTTCCCCCACCATCCTTTTTGCTGTAGCAACGGGATTAGCGTGGCTCGAAAGGTGTCTAAAGTGGTTCCACTCGCTAATGCCTTTTCTAACTCGCTTTTGATGGCTGATAGCAGGTCGATATTCATCATTTTTGCGACGGTAAATGCTGCATCGTGCTGTTCACCTATCATGTCGAACCAATCCCACGTTGGCTGCAATCCCTTTGCCGTGAAATAGCTGATTGCTTCCTCTGGGGGGAGTTCAAAGGTAAGGCTTGGCTCGTAGTAGTTAACTATCATGGATGTCTCATTTGCTCGCTTTCAACATTCCCATAAGGCGGCCAACAAAGGTTGCGTTGCGTAGAGTGTCCACGGCTTCTTTTGGTGGTTCTACGTCCATGAGTTCTTGTATTTTTGCCCTCACCTTTTCTGCATCGGGAGTCGTTTCCATAAAGGCCATTAGCTCGTCTACTTGCGTCCCGATTAGCTGCTGATATTTGGTCGATAGGTACTCTGCTGCGTCGGCTAATGCCTGCATATCTCGGCGATGTTGGACGCGCTTATCAGTAAGGCGGCTAACTTCTGCAAACTCTGCCCCCATAGGTGGTACAGGTTGACTAGCGGTGGGTTCAAATTGGTTTGGCGGCAAGACTTCCGTTTTCTTGCGCCACCCTGCGCCGTAGGTTTCGGTGATGTATTCCTCGGTTGGCTCATAGCCGAGTTGGGCGATCTTGTTGTCTCGGTCTGCTAATTCGTTGAGGTCGACTTCTGGCTCTGTTCTGCGCCAAACGGTCGGAATGTCGGCGTTTGGGTAGTTCATGCTGACGAGCTGTTTGACCACTTGCTCGGTGAATGAATAACACAGCTGGTCGGCGTCGGATTTGATGATTTCATCGCGCACAGCCATGTGTGTTTCTGACTGGCTGCGGCTGCTGCCATTATCGGTGGTCATGGTTTGGCTGAGAATGATTTTCGCGATTGAGGCGTCCATTGCGGCCTTTAGCGAGTTGTAATCGGCTGTCCCACTGCGGCTGGCTTCGATTAGCTCTACTGCGAAATCTTCGGGCACTACGACGCCGCTATCGGCTTGAATCGCATCGAGTACTGATAGCGCGAGCGATACCTGCTCGTTATCTTTCATTTGCGCTTGTGATAGCCTCGCGGTTGCCGTTGGCATGCCGAATTTTTCCAGAAAAATCATCCAGAACTTGATCCCGTTGCGCTTGAAAAAAACCGGCCAATAGAGCGAAAAGGCCAATCCTTCGCCATATGGATTGTCGTCGTTGTCTGCGCCGGTACTGAATACCCAGAATTTTTCTCGCGGCATTTTCTGCTTGGTTAGCAGGTCGTCGACCAAGTACAGCTCGCCGTTAGGGCCAAAGCGAAAGCGTGAACGGTCACGAACCTTGATTGCATCAATCACGATCCGGTTTAGACGTTGACTATAGCCCCACATGATTTCCGCTACTGAATAGCCGTAGTGGACACCGCCTTTAATCATTTTTTCGCTGATGTCGTCGAATGGAATGAGGTCTAGGCATTGGGTAACAAATTCGGCGATCTCAATGTCTTGTGCGCTTTCACTGGCCGGTTTAACTTCGAATGGTGCGGATATTAGAGCCTTGGTGCGCTGTTGGTAGCAGCTCGCCACTTGGTCGTCGCGCAAAATGTCGCGGTAGACGTCAAACCTGCCACCGTGTTCCCGCAGCAGGTTGTCGGGGTTCTGGATCATGCCATTGATAAGAGCCTGCGCCATGAGTTTGCCGTGATCTACTCGGCTGAGTTCCTGTGTTTGAATTGGTTTTAGTTTGTTTGCCATTGTCAGTAACCCCTGTATTTACTGCGGCTTCGGTTAGATATTGCGAAGCTTTGTCGTGTAGGTTTGTCCTCTGCCCTTTTCTGCTGGTTTAAACTCGCGTAAACGATGTTCATACCGTGCATTCTTGCCCATTTGAGGTATTGGCTTGTACTGTCGACTTGGTCATCGTTGGCGCTAAGTGGAAAGCCGAAAAGCTCGCTTTCGTAGTCGGGCAGCCACGGTGCGGCAACTGGTAGCCAAAACTGACCGGCCTCGATCATGGGCGAAACCGCGATGAGTCGATCTAGCTTGTTGACGCCTTGCGGGTCGATTGCGATTACCGGCATTCTGATTGGCTTTGGGAAACCTTCGAGTTTTATCCCCTCGCGGCATTCTTGGATTAGGCTTTGGCCGCTTGCCTTGTCCTCGATAAGTACGGCGTCGGGTCGCCATTGCATGTATAGACTTGCCAAGATGCGCTTGAGGCTTGGGTATTCGACTCTGTCGCGCCATACGTGAAGCAGATAGTGGTTTTCGTCCAATTCGCCCCATATTGTCGCCACACTTGGGTCGTTGTGCTGCTCTGGTTTGTATGCGGTATCTAGGCTTATAACTACCCGTGAAAATTCAGACGGCGGCGTTCCGTAGCGTTTGGGCCATGCGCGCTTGATGAGCGAACCGTCTAGCGGTTTTGGCCTTTGCTGGTATAGCGATTCCCAGTTGCGTGAGCCTTGCACGCGCTTTTCACGTGCCCAGTGTTCTGGGGTGAACCATTCCGTCCATAGCCATTCGCCGCGCTTACGTCCTAGCGGGTCGGTGTCTGTTTCGCATTGGGCCTGTAAACAGAGTACATACCAATCTTCGCCGTCCCTTGAGGTTATCCAGCCGCTTTCGCCGTTCCAATCTTTAGGCAAAATGCGGCCGCTTAAATCGTCTTCATGCCAGCGGGTTTGGATGATGATTATCCAGCCGTTTGGCTTTAAACGGGTGCGAAGGTCGTTGAGGTAGGCTTCCCATGTTTTCTCGCGGATTGTGGGGCTGTCTGCGTCCTCGCGGCCTTTTACGGGGTCGTCGATGACTAGGCCGTTGGCGCGGTTCCCTGTGATACCGGAGAGAATGCCGCCGCACATATAGGTCGCCCCGTTGCTTATCGACCAGTCATCAACTGCGCGGTTATCTGCATTTAGGTAAACGCCGAATAGCTCGTTGTAACCCTTGCTTGAGGTTATGGCGCGGCACTTGCGACCAAACTTTTTGGCTAGACTGCTGCCGTAGCTGGTGCAGATGATGTTCTCGTTTGGGTGCTTGCCCATGTACCAAGTCGGGAATGTGACGGTGCCATATGTGCTTTTAGCGGAGCCCGGAGGCATCATCACCATTAGGCGCTTGATTCGCCCCGCTTCTACATCCATGAGCTTGCTGTTTAGTAGCCGGTGGTGCTCTGCGGGTTCAACGGTAATTGGATAAAAGGCCGTTGAGGTTTCGTGCATGGTGCAGTTTGGGTCGTCGCATTTGTCGCCCAATGGGCACTCGTCCTCTTTTAGCGGAACGCTTGGGATCTCGATATAGCGGCAATAATTGTCGAGGTTGTCGATCGCCTGCTGTCGGCGCTCGGCCTCTAGCAACATCAATAGTTCTATTTCCTCGGCAGGTGTCATTGCTCTCATTTGCCGACTTTTCCCATTAGCTCGGCGATACGTGCGCGACGTTCTTCTGGCGTCATGCTTGCGGGGTCATATTGCTGCTTTCCGTCTGGTGTAGTCGGTGCAACTTTGGCCGGTGCTTCTGCACCTGTTAGCCGGTTGATACTGTCTAGGATGCGGCGCGCAGTCTCGATAGCCTTGCCGTCACCTGATTTAACTTTGGTCTGTAGGCGGAGAAACATATCCTCGTAACGCGCTAGTTGCAGGGCGCGATACTTCTCTGTCTCGGTTAGAGTTTCGCTGGCGAGTTCATCTAGCGCGAGAGTTTCTTGCTTGTGAACCCAGCCCACGCTTTTGCCTATATGCTGCGCTATCTGCCTGATACTGAATCCCTGACGGCGCATGTCGATAATTTGCGGCCGGAGTGCGGCCGCTGTTGCTTTATCGGATTGTCGTTTACTCGCCATTGTCTAGTGCTTCCAGTGTCAGGGCGTCTAGATCTGCCGCAACTGGATAGCCTGCGGCTTCTGTCGCCACTTTGGGATCGCCTTTGCAGAAAACGATCACGTTCTCGTAGGCTTCAAATACTTGTCTGTGGTCGTCGAAATGCGCGGCTATGGCTTCTGATAGGCCCTCGATTGCCTGCGGGGCTGGCTCGCCTTTAGCAAAAACAAGGGCGTTTTGGTGGCCCTTTGCCATTTTGCGGCTCTTGGTGAATTGACCTGCTGCGCGGATCGCGTTTGAGCCTATGCTTGTGAGCAGGATTAGCTCGTTGTAGTAGCTCAAGCCTGCGGCTTGAAAGGCTTTGATGGTGTCCTGAACGAATCCGTAGTAGCTGCCGTTTTTGTTGCGTACCTCGCCAACGACGAACACGGCGAAGCGGTCGTTTTTAAGTTTGCTGCAAGCCTTTTTGATGATGTCGGTATAGGCCGCGACGAACTGGTCATACTCAAGGGTTGATAAGTCCTGCGGGTTGTCGCTGTAGACTTCGAGATCGGCGTATGGTGGGCACGAAAAGATAAAATCGACCTCTTGGTCGACTAGGTCGGGAATGTTGCGGCTATCGCCGTTTATCCAGCGCGCGGTGCTGTCTGTGCCGAGTATGTGCAGGGCTTGCGCTTGGTTAGCCTTTACCTGTTCGGGACGCAGTTCGACGCCTGTGTAGTCGTAGCCGAGGAAACCGGCTACTACTCCGCGCACGCTGCCGCCTGCGAATGGGTCGAGGATCTTGCCTAGCTTTGGGCAGAACCATGAATACATGATTTCGGTAAGTACGGGGTCGAATATGCTTGTGCCGGTGAGGACGATTTCCTCTGGGTACTTCTCGGCGAATTCTTTCCACGAAAGTTTGTAGCCAAGCTCGCGTTCTACTGCGTTTTTGAACTCGTAAACGTGCGGCGGCTGGCTGCTGACGGCGTATGTTAGCCCGTCGTCGCGGCCCAGCTCGCTCTTGATTCCTAGCGCCAACCATGCGCGCTTGCGGTCGGCCCAATATCCCTGCTTGGCGTCTAGAACGCTGAATGGTGGCACGATGAAACGCTCGGCTAGGGTTTCCTTGGCCAGCTCGACTTCTTCGCCTGCTGTGAGTTCTTCGGGTGACATTAGGCTTTCGAGGAAATCGTTTAAATCCTCATTATCGACTTCGCCGATATCTGCCAACAGTTCGTCGAGCAGTGCTTGGTCTTGATCTGCTAATGCGCCGATGGGGTCGATACTAGCGAGCGCGATCTTTTCTTCTCGCTCGGAAAGTTCGACGTATTTAACCGGCACTTGCTCGCCTTTCTTCATTGCCAACTCTACGCGCAGGTGGCCGTCGATTAGGTGGCCGGTGGTTTGGTTGACGATTACGTCCTGAATCCATCCGATTTCACTTAATACGCCGTTTAGCGCGTCCTGTTGGTGCTTTGGGTGCTTCCGAAAGTTGAAAGGGTTAGCCAGTAGCTGTGCGGGGTCTTCAGTCCCACTTCCTACGATTCGGTTTTCCCATTGTTGGTGTTCTTTTGGCATGGTTTCCCTCGGCGCTAGTGTTCACGCCCTATGCGTTCACGTTGTTTTTAATCTTCTGGCTGGGCGATAGAGCGCACTAATGCCATGATGCCGGTCTGAATACTGGCTTTACCCATTTCGGCCCATTTGAAAGGCTCGGCGCGCTTGAACCGCTCGAATTCGTGGTACTGCTCTGAGTCTTTTTTGGCGCGGCTTGCTGCGGTGGCCTTTAGCTGGTTGTCGATGGTGAGTTTTTCTTTTAGCTGCTCGGCGAGAATGTTTAACTCGCGGCCTTTCATCTTGATTTCGTTGATTAGGTCGATTTCTTCTGATGTCAGGTCGCGGTAGCCATTGATATAGCGGTGTTGGTTATCCATCTGCTGTCCTCGATTAGTCGGTTAATAGGCGGCAAACGCGCCCATGTGGCGCGCTGCGTTTGGTTATTGATTAGTTCAGCTTGTCGGGGTCGGCGACTATGTCCTCGATTACTTTGAGCCGCTTGCCACTTAGGCTGAGAATGATGTCGCTTAGGGTGTCATCCACGACCTCATTAGTGTTGAGGTCGCGTAATTTCTTGAGGCCGTAGACGACTAAGCGGGTGAAAAACCGTTCGAGGATGGTCTTGAATGCAATCTTGGCGATTAGGGCCATGAAGGTTTCTTTTAGGACGGCGAGCAAGATATTAAACATGGCGGCGTTCTCCTTTGAATGTGATGACTTCGGGATCTGTTAGCCAACGCTCGACGCTCTCGATGTAATGCTCTGGGGTGCCTGCTCCGGTCTTGTTGTAGAAGCTTTTCCAGTAGTGAGCGCGGTTCAAATAGGTTGATGGGATATGCTCTGGGCGTAGTCGGTAAGTTAGGCGGCAAAAAATCAGACTTAGCTTTGGGTCGCTGTCTAGATCTTCGGGTTTGGTTAGCTCGATGTCATAGCCGAAAACGTCCTTAATGGCGGCCTTGGCGTCGTCCTTGGTGCGTTCTTGAACATCGACGATGCCGATTTTGTCGTGCTGGCAAAGGCCATGACCGTTGTTTGGTGTGGTGTCTTTGTAGGTGCCGAGTTGGGTTTCGGCGCAGGCAGTTTCGACGATCATCTCGGAAGCGGTGCCGTACTTACCGAAGCCTAGAACTGCGCAGATATTTTTAGCCATGACCAAGGCGTCGGCTTGATATTGGAGTCCGTAGTAGGTTTTCATTTTTCGCTTTTGGTTCTTCTTTCGATGGTTAGTGCGAGTTCTTGAACGCTGCGGTTTGTCTTGCGGATTTCTTCGAGGATTAGGCGATTTGACTGCTCTTGCTGCTCACGTCGAGTCTCAATGAGCATTGATAGCTTTTCGACGGCGTCTTTTAGCTCTTCCTTTGAGGCGTAGTTCTGGCTGATGTTGTATTGGCGATCATCAATGCGCGAAACCCAGCCGGTTAGCAGGGTTACGCCTAAAATCAGGATCGGGATTGAGAAGTTAATCAGGAGCGTGATTACTTCGTTATTGTGTTGTTTCTCCGGTGCTGCCATAGATACCGCGCTCTTTCAGAATGGTTGCGATTCGTCGGGTTGTTAACCGAAATTTTGCAGCCAGCTCCTTCACTGTTTTACCCGTAGAATTTCCCGTTCTTAGGCTATCCAGCGCGGCGGTTTCGATTTGCTTATTGCGGAGTTGCTTTAAAGCGACCTTTGGGACGTAAATATCTGAGCCGCCAAACCAGCCACAAAGCACTTTTGCGCGTTCTTCGCCGACCGCGTTTATTAACGCTTCTGACGGCTCCGAGGCGTGAATGTATATGAAGCTCCCACCGAAGTGCTGTTCTAGGCTAATTAGCCCGTCTAGGCTTATTAGGCGCGACAATTCAATTTCCCATGAGGTAGTTGGCGCGATTTGGTTCATGCTGCGGCCTCGTTGATGTATTTCTCGATTTGTTGTTGCGCTTCGTGCCAGCCCCAGCAGACAATTGCGCGATAACCGGCTTGATTCATTTTTTCTACCCATTCGCGTTGCTCTGGTGATGGATAGTTTTTGTCTTTTGAACTGGTGTATGGCGCTTTCAGCTCTACCCATAAACCGTGATTTGCTGCGGTCGGAATGGCGAGTAACAAGTCTGATACTCCGGCTTTAACGCCCATACGCTTAAAACGCGCAGCTTCGGCTTTATTGCGCGAACCGCCGTTTGGGATATGGATTAGGTAGTCTGCGATGGTTGAACCGCGGATAACGCCGGAGATTTGCGGTAAACGTCTAATGCGCGCCCATTTGATGAGGCATATTTGATGTTCGTCCTCTAGGTGTCTTGGTCGTTTTGTTGTTCGCATGGTCTATCAAGTGCCTGGTCAAAATTAGGTAAAAATTGCCGCTTTTCAGCCACCGGCGCGGCCACCGGCTAGTAATGTCTCGGCCTGACCTGCTTATTCCCGTTTGTTCCAGATCACTTGGGCATCTAAGCCCTGCCTCCTTGCGATCTCTGGACGGCTGGCGCGAACAGGTGCGCGTCGGTCTTGGTCTCACTTCTGTGTTGTAATTCGTTCTCTCGCCTTGGCCCTTATGGCGGCGATTCTGGCTCCGAGCTCGGTGTTCTCGTTTAGCTTGAAGCCTTTAATTCGTTGCAGGGTTGCATTCATTTCGTCAGCCCTAGTGGTGTTGTCCTCTAGTGCGATTCGTGGCTCTGGTAGCGTTCCGGCGATCGCTTGCTCGACCCAATGGTCATACTCGCGTTGCACTAGCTCTCTGAATCGTTCCTCGCTGCTAACGTAGATGTTGTAACCGACCCGTTGGTCTATCAGCTCAACGATGCGATGCGAGTATTCTTGTTTTCGGCCCGTAACGCGCCTCTCGCGCCTTTTCGCTATTACTTCGGTGATTACCTCGTCCACGGGTCTAACGCCTAAATCTGCGGCTGTGGGTTTGCATAACTGGGCGAACTCTTCAGGGTTTGGCGTCCACTTGTTTGTGGTCGCTCGTTGTTTTAGGTGTTCTATTCCCCATCGGAGGCCCTTGCTGCCTATGCCATGCCTGATTAGGCGCGAGGCGTATTCGTTAATCGTGTCTTTGAGTACCTGTTCGTCTTTGCCGAATTTGCTGTTGAAGTCTGCGCAGTAGACGGATAAAACCGGTACTAATTCGGCCATGAGTCTGTTCACGACCTTAGAATTCATCATCTCCGTATTGGGCGAGGTCTGCGGCTGCCTCTCTGGCAAGCTGGAAGATCCGCGCCGTTGTATTTTGAGGTGATTTGCTATGCTGCTGATGCTGGTAGGTTGTCCCATTTGGATTCACTCCGGATTGTCTACCGGCCATGTAAGCTTTTTGGCGACCGCACCATCCCCTCCAAGCTCTTAGCCAATGGCCTCTAGGTTGAAAAAGTGAAAAGTTGTTTTTGTGGTTTACGAAGGTGACGAATGTCCCCTCGATCTGTTCTTGGCTGAAAGCGGCTAAACCTGAGATTTTTGCGGCGTTGATAAACTCGTCGTCGAGTTCCAACTGGTCGGCGGTTAAATTTTGCTCGACCCCATAATTATTAATAGGGTTTATATATTTATAATCAGATATGGTGCCGTCATCGGTGCCTTCACCGGTGCCGTGTTGTGGCTGTAACCCTTGATATTGCTGGGTTTGTATAGTTCCCTCACCGGTGCCGTCATTGGTGCCGTCTTGGTGCCATGTTCCGGTGCCGTCATTAGCCTGAACCCCTTGGTATGACTGGGTTTTAGTAGCTCCATCATATGGTGCCGTCTTAATTTCGGTAATTTGCCATGATGCGGCCTCTCCTTTTGCTGCTGAACCAACTTCGATTTTGGCGATTAATTCAGCTTGCTCTAATGTCATGAGTAATCGCTCGATCTGCTTTTTGGTCGGGTCGATTGCCTCTGCTTTTGACTTGAGTGGTGGCTGGTAACGGATGAGGTTTGCCATGCGTTTAAAGCTCATGCTTACAACGCCTGTTTGGTAGTCAGCCATTGAACGCATGGCGATGTATAAGCTTCTCGCCAGCGGACTAACGCAAGGATCGAGTAGCTTGTCGTACTCGGCTTTTCTCATGCGTCATTACCTTGGTTTATTACGTCTAACCCGCGACGCGCCAAGTAGCCCAGACTTTCGTAGAGCTGTTTGTCGATGGTCACAGCTTGGTCGGCTTGAGAGATGAGCTCTAGGCCGATCGCGGTTAGCAGGGTGGCAAAGTCTTGCAGGGTGATACTTCGCTCGCCGTTTTTTAGGCGTGAAATGAACGCGGCGTCTTTGCCTATGGCCTCACCTGCATCGCTATTTCCACATTCACAAATCGCTGACAAAAGTACGGCGTAATTTTTTGCAGCTTTATTGCTAGTTGTATTGCCCATGTTCCTGTACCTTTAAAACTAAGCCGCTTGTTCGTTAAACAGTTCTAAATCAGCCTTTAGTTGAGCGTCAGTCTTAACCTGAATTTCGAACTGTACGCCTCGCGGCAGCTTATCGGGCCAGCCCGACACTGTGGTCTTAGAGCGTTGCAGCACATGGGCTAACGCCTTTTGAGAACCAAAAAAATTAACAGCTTCGGTTTTAGTCATGTTCGTTTGTCCTTGTTAGTTCGGATTTATAGTAAGTGTTTTGCGAACTTTAAATACAATTTTACGAAACTTCAATCACCTAATTTAAGAACCGTTTTTCGGTTAGTATGTATCTATTGGTTTTGTTTACTGTCAGGGAAGAGATTTTCTAGTTCAGGGGGTATGTATGGATAAGACTTTGTATTCAGAGAGAGTTGCAGCTCGTATTCGTGAACGCTGCGCCGATCTCGACATTCTGCAAGCCGATATTGTAAGAAAAACAGGCGCAGCAAAGAGTACCGTTAACGCTTGGTTTTCTGGCGGTACTGCTCCGCGAGGTGCCAACGTGGGCAAACTGTGCCGCATTCTACGCTGTAGCAGTGATTGGTTGCTTGAGGGTATTGGTAATCCAGCTTATAGCGAAGAAACCGGCGTTATGGCCAGCCTGCAATCAACGGCTGATGTTAATAACGTAAAAGAAATCGAATCGCCGATCGTGCGCGTTCCTGCGCTTATGGTTGATACTGAAAATGTGGTTAATCTAGACGGCGACAATGAGCATATTTTCCCTGTTACTGCGCTCAATGGTTCTTCAAAAGTAAATGGCTCCGCATGGATTGAGGCTAACAGCAGAACCGCTGCGCCGGTAATTATGAATGGCGATGCTTTGCTGGTAGATACCGGCGTAAACAACGTTTCCAAATCCGGCGGTTTCTATGTGATTTCTGATAGAGGCGTTCTTAACGTTTTTCAGGTATTCGTAGAGATTAACGGTGATTGGTCTATCGTTGACGGCTCTCGCATAGGCGCTAAAACCGTAATCCAGCGGGATTATCGTGACGCGATTGTTATCGTTGGCAGAGTATTATTCCGCTGCGGTGGTATAGAATAGTTAGCTGTATCCATAAACTCCTTTCGATATTTGGCGATCAAGAATGGTCGCCATTTTTTTGACTAAGTGTTAGCCAATTGACACAAAACCCATATTAAAAATGTGATTTCACACACACAAGATGTTCACTTTAACGAACCTTTTGATAGTATAGGCATTCTCTAAAGGAGGATGGTTTGTAAATGAGTGAGCGTGCTTTTTTGGTCGTTAGCTTCGACCTGCCTAGAAAGGATGCTAAGGCTTATCGCCACAGAGCGTCAGTCAGTATCCCTTCAGGCATAGATGCTATTGAGTTAATTAGTCAATTGAAGGATTTAACTGATGAATTCTCTAACGTAGTCGTTAACATTTCTCCCTCTGAACGCGGCTAGTTGAGCGCGCATGGCGTCCCCAAAAAGGACGCCTTTTTCATAATTAATCCGCTATTAAATCCCGTTTTCTATCACAATCCCTGAATAACCTCTCGCCAATAAAAATTTAAATTTCGTTAAACAACACCAATTTAAATACTGATATGCGAACTTTTTATAATTTTTTGGTTTCCACCTCTTGAACAATGTTCGTATTTCACTATCATTCAATACGCAAAACGAAGCAACATGGAGAAAGGTGGTTCAAATGCTGACGATGCGATTCAACGATTACAACCTATTGCCTCCCGCGCCAACGCTTGAGGAGTTACACCAAGAACGCCGCTTTGAGGATTGCGAGCTACTTCTGGACAAGGTTGTAAGTGGTGAGCCTGTAGAGGGCGTGACTGTCGATGATGTTGTCGACGTTCTCGGATATGAGGAGGTTGCTGATTTGGTCGCGATAGTGCTGCGGGGAGGGAAAGACTTCAACGTTAAGCTGAGTTCCTTTCGTCGTCGAGCTGTCGAGAAATCGCTTCAGTTGTTTGATGACTTCTTATAAAGGAAAAGGGGTCAAGTGTGCGGCTTGACCCCCAGTGATTTGGACTTAGTTAAGCCCTAACCAGCGAGGGAATTTTACCGTTATGAACACTATAAATCTAGCCACTGTTAATCGGTCAAACAAACTTATCGAGCAGCAGCTAATGCTTGCGGTGCGCTTCGGTGTGCTGATGTATCGCCGCCGTGATACAGAACTTAGCCGTCGCCGTCTGCTGGCTGCGATTAAGGCTTTGCACGATCACCTCAACACTTATGGCCCGTCTACGTGGCTAGAACAGAACTTTATGGGTGTATCTGGTCAGTTTGCTGGTTTGTGGTGGCTCGTCACTGGCAAATTTGGCTCTTACCGAATTGGTATTGATGACCGCGAGTTCAAGGTCGCCGGTGCCCCTGTCCTGTCTTTAGTAAAAGGAGAGATGCAAGCATGAAAGAGTCTGCGATCAAAGGGCTTGTTACCAAGTTAAATAAGGAATTGGACAAGCTTAAATCGGGCGAGGTGTTGGTTAAGAAAAACCTCCATTCTGAGGTTTACCATCGGGCCAATGGCGTTAGTAATTCCAAGCTAAAGCTGTTTATTAGCTGCCCTCGTAAGTATCAGGCGCGCTATATCACCGGCGAATCTGAGCAAAAACAAAATAAGGCATTCGATCTTGGCAAGGCTGCACACGGCCTGATTTTGGAGCCTGAAAAATTCAACTCAGAGTTTATCCGCCAACCGGATGACATTGCTGTCCGTCGAGGTAAGGCTTGGGATGCGTTCAAAGATGCGAACCCCAACAAAGTGATTATTACCGGTGAGGATTGGACGCATTGCTTTGGTATTCGCGACGCGGTTCTGCGCCACCATTTCGGTGCGCGCCTGCTGTCTGGTGGCCGTGCTGAGGTGTCATTCTTCAAACGCGATGCAACAACTGGCCTGATTATCAAATGTCGTCCTGACTACATGCTTGGCGATCTCATTACGGACGTTAAAACAGCGGCCAGCTCTGAGCCAGAGGCTTTCGGTAAGCACGCCGCGTCCCTGCTCTACCATATGCAGGATGCTATCTATCGCGATATTACCGGCCTGCCCGACTTCGCATTCTTAGCAGTCGAAAAAGAGCCGCCTTATGTAGTAACCGCGCCGATTATGTTCGACGACGATGCCCGTCAAATCGGTCATGCGATGTATCGCGATGCACTGGGGCGATTAGCCGATGCGATCGATTTCAATGTGTTTGAGGGGTACTCAAACAAGCCGGTGGTTATCTCGCTGAAGCCTTGGGATAAGAAGAAATTTGAACATTTAGAACAGATTGAATATGAGGAATCCGCGTCATACGCGGCGTAATGGGGGATTTATGAACCAAGCTATTCAACAAACCGAATTCAATACAAACCTGCCTGTAGGCGCGGAAAACACCACGGACCTGCTGCTTGATAGCCATGCGATGACTCAAATACAGGCTGTGGCCAGAATGATGGCTAATGGCCGCGCTACGGTTCCGCAACATTTGCAAAAAAATGAGGCTGATTGCTTTGCGGTTTGCATTCAGGCAGCTCAATGGAAAATGAACCCGTTTGTCGTGGCTCAGAAAACCCATTTAGTCGGTGGGACTCTTGGCTATGAAGCGCAACTGGTTAACGCAGTGGTATCGTCCTCCACCGCTATTGTGGGCGGCTTCCATTATGAATGGTTCGGCGCTTGGGAGCGCGTCATTGGCAACTTTAAAGAGGTTACGAACCCACAGGGTAAAACCTACATAAAGCCAAATTGGGCGCTTGCCGACGAAAAAGGTCTAGGTGTTCGCGTCTGGGCTACTCGTCGCGGTGAAGATGAGCCTAAGGTGCTTGAGTTGCTACTTTCTCAGGCACAAGTGCGAAATTCTACGCTGTGGGCGTCTGACCCTAAGCAACAGTTGGCTTACTTGGGCGTGAAACGTTGGGCGCGCCTCTATGCCCCTGCTGTGATTATGGGCGTCTATACCGTGGATGAGTTAGAGCCTAGCAATAATCGAATCCGCGATGTTAACCCTCGCCCAAATACAGCGCCAAAAGCAAAAGGCTCAACATTGAATAGCGTCATCGACGAACCTCAAAGCGATATGGATCTCGTCGCTGAGTTCCATGCTCGAATTGATGATACTTCGTCGGTTTCAATACTTAACCAGATAGCGAGTGAAATCGGTGTCGCGGTTGAAGAAAACCGAATTTATGAAACTGAGCGTAAGGAACTGCTGAAACACTTTAAACAAGCCAAACAGTTCATTGCTCAGGCCGAGGAAATGGAAGCCCAAGAGGCTGCCGCTGAATAGTAGCCGGTGCGGGGTCTCAGCCCCGCTAAAAGGAGATCTGATTCATGCCTGTAGGTTTTGCAAATAGCTCAACACCAGTCGAAATCCGTAACTTGTGGCGCACTCCCGATTTTGCCTTTGTGCCGCTTAATAACGAGTTTCGCTTTGCGCTAGATGTGGCTGCTGACGCTATGAACGCCAAGGTGCCTGATAACTTTATTACTGCCGAGGAAAATGCGCTGACAGTATCGTGGGCAGATCGCATTCCTGCGGGGAAGCCGTTAACTGCTTGGTGCAATCCACCTTATGACAATATCCAACCTTGGTTAGATAAGGCCCATTTCGAGGCGTCTACTCGCGGCCTAACAACGGTGTGCTTTGTTCCACTGACACCTGATGCTGGTTGGTGGCCGACCAACGCCAGTGAAATTCGCCAAATTACCGGTGTACGTCGTAAAGGTGATGCTCGCAATATATCGGGCCGCGTGAAGTTTATTCGCGCCGATACTGGCAAGCCGGTAAACGGCCAAAATAAAGGCTCGTGTTACATCATTTTTGCCCCGTTCACGCTGGGCAATATGACGACAAAATATGTGCCTATTACTCAACTGATTGATGATTTTGAAACGTTCCAAGATATGACTGATTGTGGGGTGTACGATGCCTGATGAAATTGAATATCTATCAACAAATCAACTATGTCTGCGCTACGGTGGGATCTCTAAACGTACCCTACTTTACTGGCGCGAATCTCGCGGCTTCCCGATGCCGGTGTTTACTGCTCGCATCGCGCTATATGCCAAGAAAGATGTGTTAGCGTGGGAGGCTGAAAACTTCAATCTCACAGCCAATCAACAAAATCATGAATGTAAAAGCGCAGCCTGAGGGCTGCGCTACTTTATTGAACATAACTTTTAGCTCGGTATTGCAGTCCGGCTTCAAGTGTTTGTTATGCGTTGCCGTATCAGCATAAACTATGAAAACATCTAAAAGTGTTTTTAAAGGTGCCATTACTGGTGCTACACTTTGATAAAGCAAACCACGGAGCACCATAATGGCGTATCAAATTTTGACATCTGTCGCAGCAAGTATCACCGAGCTAAAAAAGAACCCTATGGGTACGGCCTTGGAAGGTGAAGGACAGCCTGTGGCAATTCTCAATAGAAACGAACCTGCGTTTTATATCGTACCTCCGGCTCTGTTTGGCTACTTTCAAGAATTAGCTGAAGATGCAGAATTGAACCGTATCGCAGATGAGCGGATGCAAGAGCCAGATTTTGTCGAGGTCAACATCGATGACCTATAAGCTCAAATTTGATAAAAGAGCTTTGAAAGAATGGGAAAAATTAGGCTATCCGGTAAAAACTCAATTCAAAAAGAAATTAGAAGAACGCCTTGAGAATCCCCGAGTACCAAGCGCCAAATTAAGTGGTCATGCAGACCGCTACAAAATAAAATTACGTTCAGCTGGTTATCGGTTGGTATATCAGGTTTTTGATGAAGAAATCGTTGTTACCGTGATTGCGATTGGCAAGCGGGAAAACTCAGATGTTTACTCGTTGGCAGACAATCGCTGAAGCGCTTTTCAAAGAGCAAAACGCCCCAATATGGGGCAAAATAAGCATTGCCTGATCGACTTGTAGGCTTCACTTCATGTCTAAGTTCTGTGCTCAGTATCGCCTACTAGGGTAGCTTAATCGGCTACTATACGTTAAGAGTCTTAACCGATAGAAGGTGAAATGCAGTGTTTTATCGACATCACCTAAAACCTTACATTCCCCTAATGCAGGTCTTGACCGTATCAGCCATTGTTACAGTTTTTTACCTTAAAAATCAGTTTTCTGTAAATTTCCCGATTAACTTTCAAATCACACAACAGTTTCTCAGCGAAATAGCTCCGGGCGCACTACTAATCTGTTTGCTTTTAGGCTTTGGTCATTATTTTATCAATCAAAGGCTTAATTACTCTGTCAAAACGTCCAAACTGAGTTTATGTCAAAAAGTCTTCGGATTAAGCTTCTTTCTCGGCTGCTCAAACTTATTGCTTTTTTTAAAAGCGGAAAAACTCAAACTAACACAACGTGATCGGTACATGATTTTGCTGATTGGCCTTAGTTCAGCGGGTGGGATTAGCTGTGTTTCAATGTCTGCATTGGGAATCCCTGTATATCAACTCCTGCTTGCAAGCCTAGTTATGCCCTTAGCTATTATCATTCTTAACGTTCCGTTTAAGAGAGAAAAATCAGGCAGTTCAGTCAATTACGCTGTTGGCAGCATTCAACAAAGCAAAACACGCAAAAAATTATCCGATTACCTTTCTCAATATTTGGTGGGGGGCTGCAAACTTACTGCTAATAAAACAATTACTATTATGTTTTTCGAAGTACTCAAGGGTTCTGTATATAAATCAGATATCGATTGGAGTTATGTTACCCATTATCCACATTTGCTCTTAAAGGATTTGGGGTTTAGTGCTCAAGCCGCTGAGGTTATCACTCAAGCATGGATTGCCAAAACTGTAGCGAATAGGGAAGCAGCGCTTATTGATGTTGCTAACGCCGGAATTTATGACGAACTAACGCTAATACAACAGATGTTGACGCTCTCTTTGCTGATCAATATCGCCAGTGTTAGTGCTTTTATCGTTGTTGGTTTAAATATAATGGCTTTGTTTGGTAAACAAGCAAACCAATACCTAAAAATCCTGCCTATCGCATTTTTCATAGTAAATATTGTTCCGATTCTACCAGTTGGTGTCTATTCCTTACTCTATTGGTAATTACTAGGATGTGATTAGCTGGATAGCAGTCTTTTTAGACTGCTATCTTCATAAGAATCAAAATATTACGTGTTGCAACAGTAACTAATTAGCTTTCTGTCTAATAAAAATACTTGCAACCAAGGTCACTATAAGAATCATTGCAACCACGCCAAGCGAAACCGCGACTGGTATATGGATGAAATCAACCATCGTCATCTTTAGCCCGATGAAAACCAAAATTACGGCTAGTCCATATTTAAGCAATGAGAACTTTTCTGCCATACCAACTAACAAGAAATACATAGCTCTCAAGCCTAGAATCGCAAACAAGTTGGAAGTCAAAACGATGAATGGGTCTGTGGTAACAGCAAAAATCGCGGGAATGCTATCAAGGGCAAAAATGACATCACTCAACTCAACCATTACTAATGTCAAAAACAGCGGTGTGACATACCAAAGTCCATTACGTTTCACTAAAAAATGCTCATTTTCTAGCGTGTTAGTAACTCGAAGGTGCCGTTGTAGCCATTTGATTAAAGGATTATCAGCGGTATTTTCCTGTTCTTCTCCACCAAAAAACATTTTGGCACCGGTAAAAATCAAAAAAGCACCGAATACATACAACAGCCAGTCAAATTGGGAGATTAACCAGCTGCCACCGAAAATCATCAATGTTCTCAATATAATAGCGCCTAGGACACCATAAACTAACACTCGGCGCTGTAAGGATGGAGGAACAGCAAAATAGTTAAATAACATCAGCCAGACAAATAAGTTATCTACGGCCAACGCTTTTTCAATGAGATAGCCAGTCAAAAATGCGACTGACTGCTCCGCTGCGACTTCATGACCAGCTGTACTATTTAAATACCACCAAAGACCTGCGTTGAACGTAAATGTTATTGATACCCAAATAACAGACCAGACAGCTGCCTGTTTGACGGACATGCCATACTCGCCTCGGCGGCCTTGAATCATCAAATCAATAGCAAGCATTGTGATAACTATGAGAGCAAAAGCTCCCCATAGCATCGGTGTTCCGACTGTTGTCATAAAATAGCTACTCCTAAAAAAACAAAATGGCCGACACAGAAAGTGTCAGCCATTGATTTTGAGTAGCAATAGACCTCGCCTTCCGGCAAGGTCTCACTTACAACCATCTAAAAAGGTTGCTCGGCGACCGGATGCTTTAAGCATCGTGATGACGATCTACCGACAATGAAGTTACTCCCCTTTGCAGCGCAAAATCTACACTAGGCTCAAAAGCTAGTCAATCGAACCTAGGATTATGTTTTGGGAAAACTAATCTGGCCTACTTTATATTCGATGCCGTAGCCAACACAACGCTGTAGCACTACCCCAAAAGAAGTCCACGCTTTTGTGTGGTCGGAACGAAATTAAACAATTTGTTGTTATACGTTTTTGCATTTACTCTCTCCTTGGCTGCCACTTGCTTTTAGGTGAACGTCTTTAACCGTGGGGTTGGCATTTGCAAGTGCGACATAAATCTCAGCAACCATAACTGGGCCGCGATGGGTGGAAAACTGACCGTAGACGTTCAATTGCCTGACGGTCGTCATATCGGTATGAATTTCTGATTTTTCCACGGATTAAGCACTAGCGTATGCCAATGATTTAAACGCCCATATAACTGGAGCGGCGAATGTGAATACAACACAGTTGAGCGAAGTGACTTTTTGTTATCAATTAACATTTTCAAGGTACTCCACAAACCTTGGCTCCATGCCACTGAGACGTAAATACCTCGGATGATAGGTTCTAAATGTATATAGTGGTAATGCCTCATGAACTATGCGTGACAATTCTTGTTTTGTGAACCCATCTACAGACTCAAAGCGTGAGCCAGAAAATATATTTTCGATGTGCCCGTCGAAGTTGGGGCCAGTAAAAAAGATGACTATATCTGGCGTTAGGATATTAATCTCCTCTAACAATAGCGCGGAGACATCTCGTAATTCGAGTTCCAATTCATATGGAGGACGATCATCATTAAAATCACAGCGATTTAAATTGCTCCAAACGATCGCATAATTGTCTATTTCTAGAGCATTCTCAATTTTTCGCGTCACATTCCAAAATGGGCTTGAGTAGTAGGTCTCTCCAAAGTTGAAATCTTCATAACATCTCAGCAGTTCTTCAATATCACCATCACCCCATCCCTTAGTTTGCTGGCCTACGATCATCAGCTTTACTTTTTGTGCCGAATAGGAAGCTGGGGATTTGATTAAGATAGGTGCAGAGAGGTTCGGATTTCTTGTCCGCAATTCCGATATTATGCCCCAGTACTTTTCATATACATCATTGAGTAACTTTTGATTGCCCACTCTGTTTCCTTTTTGCAGTCTGAATAGTCACATGTATTAGCTACCACGCTCCAACTAGTCTATTGCTTATTGGTGCAATGGTTGTTACTTCGCCTAAATCGTTAATTATTTCAAAATTAGAAATCTTCTTTCTGCTCTTTTTACACCACTCTAGACTTATCTTTGCAAGATCGTGGGCTGCTGGTAGTTCAAACATATTTTTTAGTAAAAGTGCAGTCAGTGCTGAGTTTTCCTCAAAGAAGAAATCACCAATATTGACCATATTATCTGGGCTCACACAAGCTGAAGACCTTTGCTTCTGAAACATCTTTCTTTCGATTAGATTTGGAGAACCAGCCTGATTAAGCGCCTCTCTGTACTCTGGTGCTGTAAAATCAATGATATTATTCTCTGTCTCAATCCAACAATGAAAAGCATCTGGACTACTATAGAAATTACCTTCTTCTACACCTGCATATGTCAGCGTGTCGCCACTTTCAGTTAATCGAATAAACGCCATTCCCATAACAGGCCTCGCCTTAACTTTAAATAGGTGCTCTAAAATGATAGCCCCATTCACATTGTAAAATTGACATGATTTGCCAGCCCCATGAGATAATTCTCGACCTACGCTTGCTACAATTTTGTAAATTAGCTCGTACTGTTTAAGCGTAATATCAAACTTCATCTGTTCAATCCTAGTTTAGATTTAACTGTGTTAAAAAATTAAGATAATTCCTATTGGTATTTAATACACCATTGGAAATGTTCTGTCGTCTTCTTAAACAACTCTCTTTCTGCTCAAGGGCACGATGTTTTCATCACCGTGTTCTAGCGCTTTCATTATCCCCCACCACTGCCGATAGATAACTGCCATTTTGTCAGTGTAAGTGGCGCGGTCGTACACGTCTGCCTCACCATGTAGCTTATGGCCGAGCATCTTTTCACAAACAGCCCACTCTCCTAAGTCTGACCAATAGCTGCGCGCTGTTCGCCGCAGGTCGTGAATGCTCCACGGCTCCCAATCTGGATTTTCGCCGTTTGCGTCGTTGAATTTCTTACTACTTGCCGCAATTAGCACCTGCCGCGATATGTCCTGTAGTGAAGCTCCGGACATTTGTCGCTGCGATTTAGCGGTCTTGCTATCCATTGCTATACAAAGCCAGTCACAATCGCTGTATTCGAGCAATGCATCCCATAGGTGACGCATTTCTGGCAGAATGGGCCTGATTATCGGCTTCTTGGTCTTTTTCCCTGTCTTGTGGAATTCTGGCGGCACGGTCCACGTCATAGCCTCAAAATCAAGCCAGTCGCGCTTGGTGTGGCGTAACTCGCCACCACGGCACCCGTAGAAAAGCAGTAACTCTAGAATGGCGGCGTTCTTCTGGTTCATATCCATAAAACGCATGGTGCGGTATAGCGTCCTAATATCTGCGTCGTTGAGAACTCTAGTTCGTTGGTTTTTAACGATCCCTAAGCTGCGTGCATTAATGCCGGTTAGGATATTGTCGCCCTCAATGGTTCCCGCTATTAGGTGGTAGTCAAAACACATACGCAAATCACCGAGGATACGCTTTGCGATGTCTGGGACTTCTGCTGCCTTACTAATTAGGAATTGGGCCATAGTTGCTCGTTTGAGCTCTTGGTATGGTATTGCGCCGAATTCCTTTTGAACGTGTAACTCGTAGGTGCGCCAGTGCTTCTCGCGCCCCACAACTTTACACTGTCGTTCGAACCAGATTTTGAATAGGTTGTCGAAGGTTGGCGCTGTTAGATTCTGGATTTGCTGTGCCTTTACTTTGACTCGCGGATCATAGCCATCGGCCACATATTGAGCCAATTCTAAAACTCGTTCTCGCGCTTCTTTTAGGCTCATGCGTGGGAATGTTCCCAGCGTGATTCTGATTTGCCGTCCGTCTTTAAGTCTTGGCCGGTAGATAAACGAGATCTTGCCGTTTCTCAGTCGAGCCGATAGTCCGTCACGGTCGGCCTTACTGATCTCCTTTTCGTAGATCTTCCCGTTGTTCTTTTCTAGCCACATATTATTAAGCATGGTTGCACCCTGATTGCTGGTTATATGTGCTCAAGTCCCCATCCAATTTGGGGTACTCAATGGGGACTCACTGGGGTACTCAAAAAGGACGGTTTGAGCTGCTTGAATTTGCGTAGTTTTGCACAGCGAGGGAAGTTTGAAAAGTCGTAAAGGTTGATTTTATTGGATTTTTTGCTGGGTCTTGCTTGGTGTTGCATAGGGGGATTTTACTCCCCCATTTCGTCTCCGGCGACTAGGGCAAAAACTTTCGGCTGGATTGACTCAGTCATATCAGCGAATAATGCCTCGTTGTGATGATGTGACGAAATCAATGAACAGTTTTACTTGCTCATCGTTAGCGATGTCATCTTGCAGTGCCGCTACAGCTTCATCAACTGTGAGGCTGCTACGATAAAGCGTCTTATAGGCACGACGCAGTGCTTGCTGGCTTTCTTTTGAAAAACCACGACGCTTCATGCCTTCAAAGTTTAACCCACGAGGAGATGCCGCTTGTCCTGATGCCATGACAAACGGTGGCACGTCTTGCAAAATCAGGCTGGCGCCAGCAGTAAAGGCATGCGCCCCGATATGGACGAATTGGTGCACGCCAGTCATACCGCCCAGAATAGCCCAGTCATCCACTTTACAATGACCCGCAATTGAGGCGTTGTTTGCCATAATGACGTTATTGCCGACCACGCAATCGTGGGCAACATGCACATAAGCCATCAGTAAATTGTTAGAGCCAATCTTAGTCAGCCCTTGATCCTGCACCGTACCACGGTGAATCGTGACAGATTCACGAATTACGTTATTGTCACCTATCTCTAAGCGCGTGGCTTCGCCAGCGTACTTTTTATCTTGACACTCTTCGCCCACTGAAGCGAATTGGAAGATTTTGTTGCCTTTACCAATAACGGTCGGGCCTTTCACGACAACGTGTGAACCAAGCCAACAATCATCCCCAATCACAACGTCTGGACCTACATACGTCCATGGGCCGATAGTAACGTTTTTACCAATTTGAGCGTCCGGATGGACAATAGCGGTTTCATGAATCACGAACGAATCTCTCTACGGGCACACATGATTTCAGCAGAGCAAGCTAACTCGCCGTCAACACTTGCTTCACCATAAAACACACCAATCCCTCGGCGTTCTTTGATCATTTTCACATCGAAACGAATTTGATCGCCAGGGCCAACAACACGCTTAAAGCGTGCATTATCAATACCAGCAAAATAATAAAGTACGTTTGGCGATGGTTTTTCACTCATGGTTTTGAATGCCAACAACCCAGTGGCCTGCGCCATTGCTTCGAGGATCAGCACGCCCGGCATCACAGGTTGAATAGGGAAATGCCCTTGGAAGAAGGGTTCATTAATAGTGACATTCTTAATTGCGGTCAAAGTTTCACCCGGCGTAAAGTCAAGTACGCGGTCGACCAGCAAAAATGGATATCGGTGTGGCAAAAATGCCAAAATTTCTTGGATATCCATTGTGTTCAATTCATTGGACATGAATTAATCCTCTAACCGTCTTAGCGGCGTTATTCTTCGTTCGGCGTTACCGATTTTTCCAATTTACGCACGCGTTGGAACAACTCATCCAACTGGCGGAAACGTACAGTGTTTTTACGCCACAAGCGGTTATCCATCGCAACAGTTGCAGATGAGTATAGCCCAGGCTCTTTTACATCATTGGTGACATTGGTGCCACCCGAGAGATGTACACCATCGGTAATGGTTAAATGACCGGAAATTGCGCATGCCCCGCCGATAATGCAATAACGTCCAATAGTGACGCTACCGGCAAGTACAGTACATCCAGCAATTGCGGTATTTTCCCCAATAATGTCGTTATGAGCAATCTGCACTTGGTTATCAATGATGCAACCATCATGGATTTCTGTATGTTCAAGTGCACCGCGGTCAACTGTGGTCCCCGCGCCTATTTCAACGCGATTACCAATACGCACACCGCCGGTTTGCGGGATTTTAATCCATGTACCACGTTCGTTGGCATAACCAAAGCCGTCAGAACCCAGTACTGCACCCGAATGAATAATACAGGCTTGGCCTAGATGAACGTTGTGATAAACGGTCACATTTGCCCAAAGAATACAATCTGAGCCGATAACGCAATCTTGGCTAATGACGGTTCCTGCACCAATCTGTGCATTCTCACCGATAATCACATTGGCACCGATCACCGCATTAGCAGCAACAGCAACGCCTTTGCCTAATTTGGCAGAAGGGTCGATAACCGCCGATGGATGAATCAACTCCGCCGCTTTCGGTGTGGTATCCAACAATTGTGCGGTACGGGCAAAACCCACGTATGGATCTTGTAAGATCAACACGTTACCAGAATAACTATCCGCCATGTCCGCTTTTAATATCACCGCGGAGGCTTGTGTTGTTTCCAGCTGCTGCTTCAATTTGGGGTTTGAAAGGAAAGCGACTTGACCGGCAGTTGCACTTTCTAAAGAAGCAACAGAGGAGACTGTGATATCACCGTCTCCTCGTAACTCAGCACCCAAATGCTCAGCGAGCTGTTTTAATGAAACAGCTTTCATCAATTACTGACCTTTGCTCAGCTCTTCAACAACTTTACCGCTGATGTCTGCCTCAGGCTTAACATAGATAACTGCACCACGTTGCAATACCATGTCGTATTGTTCTTTCTTCGCAATGTCATTGATGGCTTTTTGAACTTTCACCAGCAACTTGTTTTGCTCTTCACCTTGGCGGCTACGCAGATCTTCATCCAGCGCTTTACCTTTCAACTGAAGATCAGCTTTGATTTGGTCCATTTTACGAACCAGATCAGTCTTTTGCGCTTCAGTCATGATAGCGGCATCACGTTGCTGCTTTTCCATCATGCCTTTCAAATCATCTTGCATTTTTTGAACTGCGGCCATGCGATCGCCGAATTCTTTTTTCAGTGCATCAGTGATCTGTTCGCGCTGAGGGATCTGCTGGAACACGGTTCCCATATCCACCACAGCTAACTTCTCTGCATGGGCAGCAAGAGGCGCACCCGCCAACATCATAGACACTAGAGCGCCATTCACTATCTTTTTCAAAATCAAACTCCTTGTTAGGATTCAGCAATGCTGCCGAGTTTATGTGTTTTAGAATGTTTTGCCAATATTGAACGAGAAGATCTCCATATCGTCGTCTTCGTAGCTCTTAATTGGCCAAGCGAGACTGAATACCATCGGACCCATCGGTGAGAGCCACTGCACGCTCATCCCCCACGAGGCCCGAATGCGAGCTTCATCGCTATAGTCTGCTAACTCAGCATACTGATCCGCTGGCAGATATTTGTATAAGCCATAGTCAAATTCAGTATCCCAAACGTTACCTGCATCGACGAAGAAGCTCGTACGTACAGAGTTGCTATACGACTCATCCAAGAACGGGGTTGGTACAATCAACTCCATACTTGCTGTCGCCAACGCGTTACCACCGATTGAACGGTTACTACGTACGTAGATGTTGTTCAATTCCCCCGGTAACGAACAGCTATCTCCAGAAGCATCAGGTGAACAAGATTGATCGTCACGCATTACGTAGAATGCGCGCGGGCCAACCGAGTTAGACTTGAAGCCACGTAAATAACTGCTGCCGCCGGTGTAGTAGTTTTCCCAGAATGGCAGAATTTGGTCATTACTGTTGTATTTACCATAACCGTTTGCATAAGCAAGACGCGCTCTCGTCAAGAACACGAAACTGTGAGAACGGTTAATTGGGAAATAGAAACTAGTCTCAAAATCTGTTTTAAAGAACTGCAGATCTGAACCTGGCACTGTCATACGACCGTTCAAACGCTGTGAGTTACCGTCTGTTGGGAAGGTACCTCGGTCAAGCGTACTGCGTGTCCAGCCTAAGCTCAGTTCGAAGTTATCAAAACTCAAACTGTCATCAGGGTTTTCGTTGCTACGGTACAAGTTGTAAAAACGTAGCGCCTGTTGGTAACCCGATACATCTGAGATTTCGTTGTGGCGATAACCTAAACCAACGTTGATACGGTTGTATTCGTTGATAGGGAAGCCCAAGGTCGAAGCAACACCATAAGAGTTGTTTTTATAGCGTTCTAGATAAGCGCTGTTCGCATCAAACGCACTCCAATACACTGAGCCACCTAAACTCACACCATCTTTGGTGAAGTAAGGGTCGGTATATGACAAGTTAACACTCTTCTGATAGCGGTTCGTATTGAGCGTAATACCCGCTTGGTTACCTGTACCTAAGAAGTTAGATTGCTGAATACCAAACTGTAAACTCATACCTGAGTAACTGCCGTAACCGATACCAGCGTTAAATGAACCCGATGGCTGCTCTTTTACTTTGAACTGCACATCAACCAAGTCATCAGTGCCGGTCACCGGAATGGTTTCGGTATCGACGGTTTCAAAGTAACCCAAACGGTTCAAACGTGCTTTAGATACTTCGACCAAAGCGTCATTCAACCAAGCACCTTCCATCTGGCGCAACTCACGACGCATCACTTCATCCGCCGTTACTGTGTTACCAGTAAAGTTGATCGAGCGTACATAAACGCGCTTACCTGGCTTGATATTGATGTTAAGCGTTACTTCCTTGGTCTTGTCATCAATCTCAGGGTAGGTCTTCACTTCTGGATTAGCATAACCGAAACGACCAAGATACTTGCTGTACATCTCTTCGGTAAAGGTCACGTCTGCACCGTTATATTGCACGCCCGTTTTCAGCGGCAAAATGGTTTGCAAGACTTTCTCACGGCCCATCAAATCGCCGGTCAAATTAACTTCTTTAACCTTGTACTGTTCGCCTTCATTGACGTTGATGGTGATATACAGACCTTTACGGTCTGGGGTCATTGACACTTGCGTTGAAGTGATCTCAAACCGGATATAGCCATTGTTATGGTAAAAGGTTTCTAAGCTTTCTAAATCCGCTTGCAGTTTTTGCTTCTGATAGCGGCGCTCACCAAACAGGTTCCACCATGCAACAAAATCTTTCAGTTCAATCAGATTGGCCAGCTCTTCATCGGAGTAATGTTCGTTACCCACAAAGTTGATCTGACGAATTTCTGCTGCCAAACCTTCGGTGAACTTAAATTTCAATTCAACGCGGTTACGCGGCAAGTTAACGATTTGCGCTTCAACTTTAGCGCCATACTTCCCTACCCCGTAGTAAAAATCTTGCAGACCTTTTTCAATGTCTGACAACATGGTGCGGTCTAATGACTCACCAATTTTCACACCGCTGCCATCAAGACTTTCTTGCAGTTGTTCATCTTTAATATCTTTGTTGCCATCAAAGCTGATTTCACTAATCGTTGGGCGTTCACGCACGTCAATAATCAGCACATCACCATCTCGCGCAACTTGCACGTTTTCAAAGTTACCCGATGCGTACAGACTTTTGATCGCCTGTTGCAACTTCACTTGGTCAATGGTGTCACCCACTTTGACTGGCAAATTCAGCAGCGCTGCACCGAGCGCAACGCGTTGTAATCCTTCAACCTGGATATCCGCAACTTTAAAAGGCTGGAAAGTGTCGGCCCATCCATTCCCTGAATAAGCGGCGCCGACCAGTAACATAGAGGCAAAAAGTTTATTTAATCGCATAGAGCACTTCTAATTATTTGTCAGTCCTTGCTCAGAGTCGGGCAAAATCGTTAAACAGGGCGATGCTCATCATTACTAACAGCAACGCCGCCCCAAATCTGAATCCAATTTCCTGAATCCGCTCGGAAACAGGCTTACGGGTAATCACTTCGATGAAGTAATACAGCAGGTGTCCTCCGTCTAATACAGGTAAAGGCAACAGGTTAATAATCCCGAGATTTACACTGATTAGCGCAAGAAAACCTAAAAAATATACCAAGCCAATATCGGCACTACTGCCCGCACCTTGGGCAATTGAAATCGGGCCGCTAAGACTTTTAACAGAAACATCACCAGTAAACAATTTGCCGATCATCTTGGTGCTAACCACCACCAGTTGCCAGGTTTTATCCGCTGCCATGCTGACAGCTTCTACCGGGCCATACTGCAGATCGATTTTCATGTTCTCAGGCCACTCTGGGAGCTTAGGCGCTACCCCGATGAATCCCTCTGTCACGCCGTTATCATTGAGGCGCCCTTGAGGCGTTATCGACAGCGACAGTGATTGACCATCACGCATCACTGATAACGGTATAGTCTGATTGGGTGAGGCTTTAATTAGTTCAACAAAGCGTGTCCAATCGGTAAATTCTTCGCCATTAATGGAGCTAATGACATCACCGACCTTAAGACCAGCTGCTTCAGCAGCGCTGCCTTTATTCACAACGGCAAGTTCGGGGACTAAATTCGGGCGATAAGGGATTAACCCAAGAGTGCTAATCGGCGACTCTTTTTCAGGATTAAATTTCCAACGACGGATATCCAATTGAACGGTTTTGCCCACAGCGGTTGCATCACTGTCAGGCGCAATTAACTCTGCAACTGGTGTTAACGTTAACGACAACGACTCTTCACCAATGTGACTGACTAAAGCGAGATTAACTTCTTCCCAGTTACGTACGCTCTGACCTGATACAGCAGTAATCTGCTGCGGTTGAGTGACGTTTAGCACTGCGGCGGGGGAATTAGGATTTACCGATTGTAAAACAGGTTTAACTGCCGGCAAGCCCAGCAAATACATAAAATAGAGCGCAATAATTGCAAAGATAAAGTTGGCGATAGGACCAGCCGCTACGATGGCAATTCTCGCCCAGACGCTTTTACGGTTGAACGCCTGATCGACTTGGTCGGCCGGTACGTCTTCTACCCGCTCATCGAGCATTTTAACGTAGCCACCGAGCGGGATCATACCAATGACATATTCAGTACCATCTTGACCGACACGGCGCCACAACGCCTTACCAAAGCCTACTGAAAAACGAAGCACCTTTACGCCACAGCGACGTGCAATATAAAAATGGCCGAACTCGTGAGCGGTAATCAAAATGCCCAGTAGTACGACAAACGCTGCTATGTTGCGTAAAATCTCAATCATTCGGTGCTTTCAATCCTCAACTAAGGTGCTTAATAAATTCGTCTGCGTAACGACGGCATTGTTCATCGAGCGCTAGAATATCAGCTATCGAATCCAGTGGCGATTGCGGCACGATATTCAAACAGTGCTCATTAACTCTCACGATGTCCGTAAATCCAATCTGCCCCGCTAAAAATGCCGCGACGGCACGTTCATTGGCCGCATTGACAACCGTGGTTGCCTCCTGACCTTTGCGACTTGCTTCCATCGCCAAGGCTAAACAAGGGAATCGATTGAAATCAGGCTCAAAGAAGCTCAATTGTCCGACTTTGAAAAAGTCCAAAGGTTCCACGCCCGAGCGAATTCTTGTTGGATAGGCCATACAATGCGCAATGGGTGTACGCATATCAGGATTTCCGAGCTGCGCCAGCACACTACCGTCGCAATATTGCACCATAGAGTGGATAACACTTTGAGGATGGATAACGACTTGGATCTGTGCGTCGGTCGCATTGAACAACCAGCGCGCTTCGATATATTCCAAGCCTTTGTTCATCATGGTGGCGGAATCAACCGAAATCTTCGGTCCCATCGACCAGTTTGGATGCTTAATGGCTTGGGCCGGTGTCACATGTGCTAATGATGCAAGATCCGCCGTTAAAAATGGCCCGCCAGAGCCTGTCAGCAATATCTTACTGATACCGGAGGCTGCTAAGTCACATTTCCCCAATGCATGTTGCGCTTCAATGGATAAACACTGAAAAATCGCATTATGCTCACTGTCTACTGGTAACAAGGTGGCACCATACTCGGCAACGGCATCAATAAATAACCGCCCTGACATTACCAAGGCTTCTTTATTGGCCAATAGCACGCGCTTTCCTGCTTTTACCGCTGCCAATGTGGGCTGCATACCTGCAGCCCCCACTATTGCTGCCATCACGCTATCAACTTCAGTACTCGTCACCAGTGATTCTAATTCGTCAGCGCCAGTGGTGACCTCAACGCTAAGATGGCCAATCCTCTGCTTTAACTGCTGCGCTGCGTCTGCGGAAACCATGTGAGCCACTTTTGGAAGGTATTGCTCACAGAGGGCGACCATTTTGTCGACGTTGGTGTTGGCGACCAGCGCATACACTCGATATTGCGTAGGGTTTTGACTAATAACACTGAGCGTGCTGGCACCAATAGAACCGGTGGCACCGAGGATCACCATTGATTGCATAGTGGTTACATCCAAAAAGCGAGATAGAGAAGCGCAAACACAGGTAACGCAGCTGTGAGACTATCAATGCGGTCTAATACGCCACCGTGGCCGGGGAGAATGGAGCCAGAGTCTTTAATTTTGGCCACACGCTTAAACATACTTTCAGAGAGGTCGCCCAGCGCTGACGCTAACGCGGTGATCAGGGTAACAACAATGACTAACTGCCACTCTTGCTCTGGCGAGTAATACATCACCCCAGCAACCACGATTAATGTGGTTAATAAGCCGCCGAACAGACCCTCAACGGTTTTACCAGGGCTAACACGGGCAATCAGCTTGGTTTTACCAAAGGTTTTGCCGGCAAAGTAAGCGCCTGAATCCGCCGCCCAAACCACTAACATCACCAACAACAGCAAAGTGCCGCCCATGTAAGGATTAGCTTGTGTATCAAGCGCCTTAATCACAGAAAGTCCGGCAAAACAGGGCAAAAGCGTCAACTGACCAAACATTGACTTCAACATATGGTTGCTCTGCCACCAACGACTACTGCCGGGAAACGATACGACCAGCACCAGTGCAATCAACCACCAACAAGCCCCGAGTAGCAGTAGCGCTAACATGACGGGATGAAGATGACCACGCAGCCAAATTTGATCGGCAGGAACAATCAGGTTTATCGCCACCAATACGGCCGCGATAGTCGCTGTAAAGCTCCATTTAGTGACTTGGCAGTTCGGGTCAATAATGCGACCCCATTCGCGGGCGGCAATAGCAAAAACGGGCACTAGTACCCATGAGAAATAGAGCGAAGGAAGGTAAAAAATGGCCCCTAAGACAAGAGGGATCAACCAAATTGCGGTTATTATACGTTGTTTTAGCAAAAGAATTCCTCTTACAGGCTCTGCTTACTCTTCATTGTTTCAATCTGTTTGCCGGTGAGACCAAAACGACGTTGCCGGCTATTAAAGATCTCAATTGCCTCTTTAAATGTCTGCTCGTCAAAATCTGGCCATAACGTATCGGTAAACACGAGTTCCGCATACGCGACCTGCCATAGCAAAAAGTTGCTGATTCGGTAGTCACCACCGGTGCGGATCATTAAATCAACTTCGCACTGATTGTGCATGCTTAAATGCTGACTTAATGCCTCTTCAGTGAACTGTTCGCTGTCAATTTCACCAGCTGCGAATTGTTCAGCCATTTTTTGAGCAGCTTGAAGTATATCCCAACGGCCACCATAGTTAGCAGCTACGTTTAAAATTAATCCTTGGTTATCTGCAGTTTGTTGTTCTGCTTTTTGGATTTGACGCTGTAAACGTTCAGAAAAACGACTGGTATCCCCGATGATGTTCAAACGAACACCGTTCTTTGACAATGTTTTAATATCGCGTTGAAGGACGGTCAAAAACAGCTCCATCAACAAACTGACTTCTTTGTCTGGTCGGCGCCAGTTTTCACTTGAAAAGGCAAACAGGGTAAGGGATTTAATCCCGATTTGACGCGCCAAACTGACAGTGCGACGCACCGCCTTCACCCCTTCTTTATGACCCAATACTCGGGCTTTTCCGCGCGACTGCGCCCAACGGCCATTGCCGTCCATAATAATAGCGACATGGCTGGGGATATTTTGATTTACCAGATCGCAAAGATTATCTGGTAGTTGTTCAGATGTCTGACACTCCGAGCTTGGTAATGTGATATCAGCTGCAGTCTCCATCTTGGATGACATCGAATTTAAATCCCTAATAAAATAAAAACGCCGCGTAGTATAACGCTACACGGCGCTTCAAAACCAGTTTAACAAGGCAATATCAGACTTCCATCAACTCGGCTTCTTTTGCAGCCAGAATCTCATCGATGAGCTTAATGAACTGGTCGGTGATTTTTTGAATTTCATCTTCGCTGCGACGCACATCATCTTCTGTGCACTCTTTGTCTTTTTCGAGTTTTTTCACATCAGAGTTAGCGTCACGACGCACGTTACGAATCGCGATACGGCCGTTTTCAGCCTCTGCACGAACAACTTTGACCAAATCACGACGACGTTCTTCAGTCAGTGCTGGCAATGGGATACGAATCGTTGCGCCAGCAGACATTGGGTTCAGTCCTAGGTCTGAACTCATGATGGCTTTTTCAACAGCTTGAATCATTGAGCGGTCAAATACGTTTACGGCCAGAGTACGGCTGTCTTCAACCGAGATATTACCCACCTGTTTCAGAGGAGTCATGGTGCCGTAGTAAGAAACCTGAATGGAATCCAACAATGCAGGATGTGCACGACCGGTGCGAACCTTAGACATTTGTCCTTTGGTTGCCTCTACACATTTTTCCATGCGGGTTTTCGCATCTTTTTGAATGGTTTCAATCACGTTAGATTTCCTTTTATTTAATATCTATTACCCAGCGTTGACCAAGGTACCCTCAGAGGTATCCCCCATGATCACTCTGCGTAGTGAGCCTGGCTTATTCATATTGAACACGAGGATGGGCATATTATGATCCCGCGCCATCGTAAATGCAGCCAAATCCATCACTTTTAATTCTTTATCGAGCACTTCGCCGTAGCTCAGTGTGTCATATTTTGTTGCATCAGGGTCTTTCATTGGGTCTGCAGTGTAAACCCCATCAACCTTGGTGCCTTTTAGCACGACTTCCGCCTCAATTTCAATGCCCCGTAGACATGCTGCAGTATCAGTCGTAAAGAATGGGTTACCTGTACCCGCAGAGAAAATCACTACACGGCCAGATTTTAGCAAGCTAATGGCTTCAGCCCAATTATAAGCATCGCACACGCCGTTAAGCGGAATGGCAGACATCAAACGTGCATTGACATAAGCACGGTGCAACGCATCACGCATTGCCAAGCCATTCATTACGGTCGCCAGCATCCCCATGTGATCGCCAACAACGCGATTCATGCCCGCTTTGGCAAGCCCTTCGCCACGGAAGAGGTTACCGCCGCCGATAACGACGCCGACTTGAATACCGAGTTCCACCAACTCTTTAATTTCCTGTGCCATGCGATCCAATACTTTTGGATCGATGCCGAACCCTTCTTCACCCATCAGGGCTTCGCCGCTTAATTTTAATAGGATACGTCTAAAGGCTGGTTTTGGATTGGTACTCATATTTTTCAGTCCTAGTCATAATAAGACCGCAGCAATTGCCGCGGTCTTTGATGTTGAAGAAAAGCGATTATTAAGCCTTTTTAGAAGCTGCGATTTGAGCAGCAACTTCAGCCGCGAAATCTTCTTCTTTCTTCTCAATACCTTCACCCACTTCTAAGCGGATAAAGTTAGTCACAGAAGCGCCCTTCTCTTTCAAGAATTCGCCAACAGACTTTTTAGGTTCCATGATGAATGGCTGACCAGTCAAAGATACTTCACCGGTGAATTTCTTCATACGGCCTTCAACCATCTTCTCAGCGATTTCTTTTGGCTTGCCTTCGTTCATGGCGATTTCAACCTGAACTTCACGCTCTTTAGCAACCACTTCAGCTGGTACGTCTTCAGGGTTGATGTACTCAGGCTTAGAAGCAGCAACATGCATAGCCAGGTGCTTCAGAGTTTCTTCGTCAGCAACACCAGTCACCACTACACCGATACGGTCGCCGTGGCGATAAGAGGCAACGTTTTCGCCGTCGATGTATTCAACGCGACGTACGTTGATGTTTTCGCCGATTTTAGCAACCAGTGCAACACGCGCTTCTTCAAACTGTGCTTTCAGGTCTTCAACGGTCACTTTACCAGCAGCAGCCACTTCCAGAACTTGGTTAGCGAAAGCCAGGAAGTTAGTATCTTTTGCTACGAAGTCAGTTTGGCAGTTAACTTCCAGCAGAGCAGTGAAACCAGCACCTTGCTTGATCAGGATGGTACCTTCAGCAGCGATGTTACCGGCTTTCTTAGCAGCTTTGGCAGCGCCACTCTTACGCATGTTTTCGATTGCCAGTTCGATGTCGCCGTCAGTTTCAGTCAGCGCTTTTTTGCAATCCATCATGCCTGCGCCAGTACGGTCGCGCAGTTCTTTAACTTGGGCAGCAGTAATTGCCATTGTTAAATCCTCAATTGATAATTCGAAAAAGTTACCAGTAATACTTAAAAAACAGGGGCCATATGGCCCCTGTTAACCAAAGCATTTCGGCTAATAAGGGAGATGTATTACATCAACCTTATTATTCAGCTTCGATGAAAGCTTCTTCAGCTTGAACAGCCAAATCCTGACCACGGCCAGCATTAACTGCAGCAGCAACAGAGTCAGCATACAGGCGAATTGCGCGCATTGCGTCGTCGTTACCTGGAACTATGTAGTCAACACCAGCTGGAGTTGCGTTAGTATCCACAACAGCTACAACTGGAATACCCAGGTTGTTAGCTTCTTTGATAGCGATGTGTTCATGGTCAGCACCGATTACGAAGATCGCATCAGGTAAGCCGCCCATGTTTTTGATACCGCCCAAAGATTTTTCAAGCTTTTCCAATTCGCGGCTGCGCATCAGAGCTTCTTTCTTGGTCAGTTTGTCAAAAGTGCCATCTACAGATTGAGTTTCCAGATCTTTCAGACGCTTGATTGATTGACGAACGGTTTTCCAGTTAGTCAGCATACCGCCTAACCAGCGCTTATCAACGTAGAACTGTTCACAAGAAATTGCAGCTTCTTTAACAGCTTCGCTTGCTGCACGCTTGGTGCCTACAAACAGAATTTTGCCTTTTTTAGAAGCAGTGTTGCTCAAGAAAGCCAAAGCTTCGTTGAACATTGGCACAGTGTGCTCCAGGTTGATGATGTGTACACCGTTGCGAGCGCCGAAGATGAATGGCTTCATCTTAGGGTTCCAGTAACGGGTTTGGTGACCGAAGTGTACACCGGCCTGCAGCATATCGCGCATAGAAACTGTAGTCATTTTCAATACCTTAAAGTAAAGGGGTTATACCTCCACGTATCCCATGTATCCGACCTAAAAAGGCACCCCGGCACATGTGTCGACACGTGTGTGATTTCGTAATTAAATTATTTGCCATATAATGGCCGCCATCTTTCACTCAGCTTAGACTCAACTTGAGGAATATTCCCCAGCTTGAGACACTAACTTCCGAGTCAAATCTAACGGCGCGCTTTATACCATAATTCGCCTCAAAAGACAAACCCAAAACTGGTTTGATTTCGCCATAATTTTTGGATTCGGAAGCCTGGAGTGTTAATTTAACTTGCTCTTAAATAAGCTAAAATTGCGTCATTCATTGACAGCTTGAGAATTATTATGACTATCACAATTAAAACTGCTGAAGAAATCGTAAAGATGCGCGCGGCCGGCAAATTAGCCGCTGAAGTTCTGGAAATGATTGCCCCATTCGTCAAACCTGGTGTCACCACCAATGAATTAGACGAACGTTGTGCCAAATTTACTGAGGAAGCAGGCGCGATTTCAGCCCCCTTGAACTACCACGGTTTCACCAAATCAATCTGCACCTCAATTAACGAAGTCGTCTGTCACGGCATTCCAAGTGATCGTCAGCTTAAAGAAGGCGATATCATCAACATGGATATCACCGTTATTAAAGACGGCTATCATGGCGACACCTCAGCCATGTTCTTAGTGGGTGAAGTATCGGCAAAAGACAAACGTTTGTGTTTATTGGCACAAGAAAGCCTCTATGCCGCGATTCGCAAAGTGCGTCCCGGGATGCAGCTTGGTGAGATTGGTACCACTATCGAAAAATTCGTCAAAAACAGTAAAAGTGGACTGGAGAAGTTTTCTATTGTTCGTGATTACTGCGGTCACGGTATTGGCGCGGGCTTTCATGAAGAACCACAAGTGGTCCATTACCGTAACAATGATCGCACGATTATTCGTCCCGGCATGTGCTTCACCATCGAACCCATGATCAATGCAGGCCGTTACCAAACAGTGCTAAATCACGAAGATGGCTGGACTGTATCCACTGCCGATGGTAAAAAATCAGCGCAATGGGAACATACTCTGCTGGTCACAGAAACGGGTGTTGAGGTACTGACATTGCGCAATGACGAAGACTTCCCTCGCATCATCAACCACAAATGATTGTTTGCCATTGAAGGATCATAATGACTAACGCACAAGCGGTAAAAGCCCTACTTAACGAGCACTTACAAACACTGAGCAAACGTTTTATTGCCAGAGAAAAAATTAGCGAATTAGTGAAGGAGCGCACCCGCTTTGTCGACGATTTATTGGTCGAACAATGGCAACAAGCTGGTTTGGTGAACGACGGTATTGCCCTTATTGCGGTCGGTGGCTATGGCCGTGGCGAGTTGCTACCGCATTCTGATATCGACCTGCTGTTTCTCGTACCGCCAGTGCTCACCGCAGATGAAGAAACCAAACTGTCGCAATTCATTGCGTTTCTTTGGGACACTGGACTTGAGATTGGCCACAGCGTACGTACTCTTGGTCAGACCTTAGAGCATGGTCGCGGCGATATCACCATTGCCACCAATTTGTTAGAAGCCCGTTTGCTTGCGGGGCCAGAATCAGTATTTAAGGTACTTTACGATAAAATCCGTGAAGACAGCTTTTGGCCCTCCAGCGTGTTTTTTCAAGCTAAACGTGATGAACAGCGTCAACGGCACGATAAAGCAAACGCCTTTGACTTAGAGCCTAACCTCAAAACCTGCCCAGGTGGATTACGCGATATCCATACCGTAGCGTGGGTGGCAATCCGCCACTTTAACGCGGCTAACCTCACTGAACTCGTTGCCCATGACTTTCTTGAACCGCAAGAGCTAGATGAGTTGCTAGAAAGCCAGAATTTCTTATGGGAAGTAAGATTTGCGCTGCACATGACGGCAGGTCGAGATGAAAACCGCCTGTTGTTCGACTTGCAGCGACAAGTGGCAGAATTTTTAGGCTATAAAGACGGTACCCAACTGGGAGTTGAGCAGATGATGAAGCGTTATTACCGTACGGTAAGACGGATCATGGAGCTCAACGAGATGTTGCTTCAACTGTTTAAGCGCGCAACGCTTGGCGATACACATGCGTTAGAAATTCAATCGATTGATGACAACTATCAACGTCGTGGTCGGTTTATTGAAGCGCTCAAGCCAAACATTTTCGAGCAGCCCCATGAAATTGTGCGCTTATTCCTTTACGTTGCTCGCAATTCCAATATTCACGGAATTTATGCGCCAACCCTGCGAGCATTGCGTAATGCTCGTCGGCTATTAGTACAGCCGCTAATGGAGTCGGTAGAATCACGCAAGGTGTTGATGGAAATCCTCAAACACCCACGGGGCATTTTTGCGTTTTCTTTAATGCACAAACATGGGATTTTGTCGGCCTATCTACCGGCATGGCGCGCGATTGAAGGTCAAATGCAATTTGACCTATTCCACGCTTACACCGTTGATGAACACACACATCGACTGCTGCTCAACATCGATAAGTTCTCCCAGCAAGAGCAACGCGATGAGTTTCCGTTAGGAGCGGTATTGATCAATCAACTACCCAAAAAGGGTTTGTTGGTACTGGCCGCAATTTTCCATGACATTGGAAAAGGCCGCGGGGGTGATCACAGTAAACTCGGCGCGGTAGATGCACTGGAATTTTGTCAGTTGCATGGATTAAATAGCCACGATGGCCGTATGGTAAGTTGGCTCGTTGAAAATCACCTAACCATGTCGATTACCGCGCAGAGACGTGATATTTCAGATCCAGATGTCGTTGCAGATTTTGCCGACAAAGTAAGAGATGCATCGCACTTAAGCTATCTGTATTGCCTGACCGTCGCCGATATCTGTGCCACCAACGAACATACATGGAACAGTTGGAAAGGATCACTGCTGCGCGATCTCTATTATTCTGCTCAGCGCGTACTGGCTCGCGGCAAAGAAAAGCCCGTCGATATTCGAGGTCGCGTGAGAGAACATCAAGCGAAAGCGAAAAAAGAGCTCTTACGCAGAGGCATTAAAGAAAAAGCGCTGGATGATTTATGGCATCGCTTGCGAGCGGATTACTTCCTACGCTACCAACCCACCCAAATTGCATGGCATGCAGAAGCAATATTAAAACATCGTAACGACGATGAGCCCTTGGTGCTGATTTCTAAACATATGACACGTGGCGGCACTGAACTTTTCATTTACTGCAAAGACCGTCCAAAACTGTTCGCAACAGTGATGGCAGTACTGGACAACAAAAACATTAACGTTCACGATGCGGGCATCATGATGACAAAAGATGATTTCGCACTGGACAGTTTTGTCATTCTTGAGCAGGATGGAGCCCCTGTTACGCAGCTATCCCGTATCCAAAGTATTCGCAAAGCGCTAGAAAAGGCCCTTGCAGATGTACCGAAGATGCCTAAGTTCCGTAAGATGGCGCGCATAATGAAACCATTCAACGTTGCCACTCAAGTAGGTTTTATCCCGAGTAAACGCCAACGTACCACGATGATGGAACTCATCGCCCTCGACACCCCGGGGCTACTTGCTAAAGTCGGCGAAATTTTCTATCGCTGTGGGTTTACGTTGCAATCAGCCAAAATCACTACCATTGGTGAGCGGGCTGAGGACTTTTTTATCTTACAAACAGTGGATGGCAAAGCGCTGGATGAACAACAGCAGCGCCAACTGCAAGATGCATTAGTTACAACTTTAAACAATCAATCAACGCAATAAAGAGTTAGGAGAATACAATGGAGGCTTTACGCCAACGCATTGAGGCGGCTTTTGAAGCCCGCGCGACGATCAGCCCAGCAACTGTCGAAGCTTCGTTGAAAGCTGATGTCGAAAAAGTCATTGATATGCTTGATCGCGGCGAAGTTCGCGTCGCCGAAAAAATTGATGGCGAATGGCATGTGCATCAATGGCTGAAGAAGGCGGTATTGCTGTCGTTCCGTATTTTCGACAATGCTGTTGTTGAAGGCGCTGAAACTAAGTACTACGACAAAGTACCAATGAAGTTTGCTGATTATGACGAAGCGCGTTTCCGCGAAGAAGCTATTCGTGTAGTACCACCAGCAGCGGCTCGCAAAGGTTCATTCATCGCAAAAAACACCGTGTTAATGCCATCTTATGTGAACTTAGGTGCCTACGTTGATGAAGGTACAATGGTAGATACATGGGCAACCGTAGGTTCATGTGCTCAGATCGGTAAAAACGTTCACTTGTCTGGTGGTGTTGGCATCGGTGGCGTATTGGAGCCACTGCAAGCAGGCCCAACGATTATCGAAGACAACTGCTTTATCGGTGCTCGCTCAGAAATCGTAGAAGGTGTGATCGTTGAAGAAGGTTCAGTGATCTCTATGGGCGTATACATCGGTCAAAGCACCAAGATTTATGACCGTGAAACCGGCGAAGTACACTATGGTCGCGTACCAGCAGGCTCAGTGGTAGTTTCAGGTAACTTGCCATCAAAATGTGGTAAGTACAGTCTCTACGCCGCTATCATCGTGAAAAAAGTAGATGCCAAAACGCGCGGTAAAGTGGGTATTAACGAATTACTGCGTATCGTTGACTAAGTTACTCAACGCTTTCGCTTAAAAAAATGCCAGCCTTCATCAGGCTGGCATTTTTGTTGCTGCAACGGTGAGTTGTTAATCTGCGAGCAACTCACGTGCGTTGGCAAGTGTATTGCTGGTAATAGTATCGCCACCCAGCAGGCGCGCCAATTCTTCAATACGCTGTTCGCGAGTTAATGGCACCATCGACGTTTCAGTCATCCCAGCCTTGCTTTGTTTAGCAACAAACATTTGCTGATGACCGTTTCCAGCCACTTGGGGTAAGTGGGTCACGCAGATCACTTGGGTGGAGTTGCCCAGTTGCCGCAACATACGCCCAACCACAGCAGCGGTTGGCCCAGAAATCCCAACATCAACCTCATCGAAAATCAAGGTAGGAGTGGCAACCTTCTGCGATGTAATCACTTGAATGCCTAAACCAATACGTGAAAGCTCACCACCCGATGCCACTTTAGATAAACTGTCTAACGGCTGGCCAGGGTTAGTACTCACTTTAAAATCAACCGTATCACTGCCGTGAGACGATATAACTGCTTCGTTAAATGCTACATCAATAACAAACTTCGCTTTTGGCATATTGAGTTCACGCACAGAGTCAGTGACCAGCTTGTCTAACGCCTTAGCATGGCGCTGACGGCTACTACTGAGCTTTTGTGATGCTTGTTGATATTGAAGCAGATAAAGTTCAACTTGCGTTTGCAGCTGCTCTAGCAGCTCGTCATTGGAGTCTAAAGATGCGAGCTCCGCAATTAACGATTGATGATGCTGAAAAAGCGCTTCTGGCAACACATGATGTTTACGACTTAGCTGCATCACTTTTGATAAACGAGCTTCAAGCTCAGCAAAATATTCAGGATCAATTTCCAAGTTATCAGCATAGTGCTGTAACTCACTACGGCTTTCCTGAATTTGGATAAGCGCTTCATTAAGCATGTTATTGACTGAACTGAGCTTGTCATCATAACTCACCAGCTCTTCTGCAAGGCTAAGTACTTTATTGAGCATCGACTCAAGGTTTGCTTCATCATCTTCGCTAAGTAGCATCAAACTGGCTTGTACGTTTTCAACTAATGAGGTGCTATTAGCTAAGCGCTTGTGCTCGTTTTCAAGCTCACTGTATTCGAACTCACCTAGTGCAAACTCATTCAACTCTTCAACTTGATAACTAAGGAGCTGGCGCTTAGCTTGTCGTTCCTGAGCACTCTGAGATAGCTCTGCTAGTTGTTGCTCTGCATGACGTAAGTTGTGGTAAGCCTTGGTTGTAGCCTCCAGCAGTAAATTATGTCCCGCATAGCTATCTAGTAGCACTAACTGCTGATCGCCACGCAATAATGCATGATGCGCATGTTGGCCATGAATACCGATCAACAAGTTTCCAAGCAACTTTAGCTGCGCCACGGGAACAGGATTGCCATTGATATATCCGCGAGAACGTCCGTCGGCCGTCACCGTGCGACGCAGAATACATTCGTTATCGAGTTCAAGATCATTATCTTCTAGCCAACGTTTAGCCAACGGCACGTCCGCGAGCGAGAACCGCGCACTGACTTCCGCCTTATCAGCACCGGGACGAACAGCACTCGCATCAGCTCGGTTTCCCAAACACAACCCTAGTGCATCAATCGCAATCGACTTACCCGCACCCGTTTCACCAGTGATAGTGGTCATTCCAGCACTAAAATCTAACTCTAAAAACCGAACGATGGCATAATTTGTTACGCTGAGTTGGCAAAGCATAATGGCCCCCGAAGTACTGTATTGATAAACAGTATATACTGATTTTTTATACAGTAAATATACTGTGCAATTTTTTCTCAACCACAGTTTTTCGCAAGTTCATTGCAGTAAACTTCAGCGGAATCATTGGTTATTTTAGGATCAGCATAGATTTATGCTCATCAAAAAGGACGCTCATGTCAGGTCAGCAAGCTGCTGAATTTCAGTTAATTTACCTTTTCGTGCACTTGGTTAATGCGGGAAGTTTTTCCGCTGCTGCCAAAGAATTGTCGATGCCCGTTGCCACCGTAAGTCGAAAGCTGGCCAAGCTTGAAGCTGTCCTAAACGAGCAATTACTGATGCGCAGTACGCGCAAGTTGAGGTTAACTGAAGAAGGGCTGGCATTATTTCAAAAATATCAGGCGCTGATAGCGCAATTCGATGCCTTGAACGGCGCGCCAGAAACGCCTGAGGGTACATTACGTGTTTCAGCGCCCATCTCGATTGTCACCGCGCTATTTATCGATGTATTTAACGAGTTTTGCGATAACTATCCTGACATCCGCTTGCATATTGTGCAAAGCAATGAAGAGTTTGACCTGATTGATGAAGGAATTGACGTGGCAATTGTGGGAGGCACACAACCCGACTCATCGTGGATATCACGTTCAATGGGCGTGTTAGATTATCGCCTCGTTGCATCACCGGATTACCTCAAGCAAGCGCCAAGGCTCAATCACCCACGCCAACTTGAACAACATCAAATCATTAAGGCTTGGCCGCTTTATAACTTTTCCTTACGCCATCCGAGCGGTGAAAGTTTTTACTATGATGGTCCAGCAAAACTCACATTAACCGATCTTAACGGTGCCATTATTGCGGCAGAACACAATGGCGGCATACTTTATGGCCCAGAGTTATTTGTAAAACAGCAACTTTCAGATGGACGGTTACAGATCTTGCTACCTGAATGGCGCTGCGAAAAACGCCGGATTTCACTACTGCAACATCAACGCAGCCAACAGCCGCTTAAAGTGAAATTGTTTATCGACTTTATGCTGAGTAAAGCACAAACAATTTTTACCTCATGATGAATACAACAAGGCCCCGAAGATCGGGGCCTTGTTGTATCTGCGAGCTTTTACAAACTGATCCCCGCTTTAGCGAGATCTTTGTCGATTACGCTCATAGGCAACGAAACGTAGCCATCTTTTTCAACCACCATCTGGCCTTGCTTCGAAAGAATATATTTCAGAAATTCGCGCTGCATTGGCGTCAACGGCTGATTTGGGTGTTTGTTAATATACACATACAGGTAACGAGACAACGGATATTTGCCACTGGCGGCGTTTTCAGGTGTCGCTTCAATATACTCTTCACCTTGTTTGGCCAGCGCTACCGCTTTAACCCCTGCGGTTTTATAACCTATGCCTGAGTAGCCGATCGCATTGAGTGATTGAGATACTGACTGCACCACCGATGCACTACCAGGTTGCTCATTCACACTCGGCTTGAAATCACCCTTACACAATGCGTGATCTTTGAAGAAACCATAAGTCCCAGACACCGAGTTACGACCATACAGCTGAATGTCTTTTAAGCCCCAAGCACCGGTCAGCCCCAAGTCACTCCAACGAGAGAACTCTTGTGAGCCACATTTGTGCGTTGATGAAAAAATGCCATCAATCTGCTCCATATTGAGTCCTTTGATAGGATTATCTTTATGAACAAAAACGGCTAAAGCATCAATAGCAACACGGATTTTGGTCGGCTTATAGCCGTAGTGCTTTTCAAAGGCTTCTTCTTCGTTTGGCTTCATCGCACGGCTCATTGGGCCGAACTGTGATGTACCTTCAGTCAGTGCTGGCGGTGCAGTTGATGAGCCTGCAGCTTGGATCTGCACATTCACATTGGGATAGATATGCTTAAACTCTTCCGCCCACAAGGTCATCATGTTGGCTAAAGTGTCAGAACCAACGGAAGAAAGATTGCCCGAGACGCCACTCGATTTTTGATAAACTGGCAAGCTTGGGTCGACAGCAGCCAAGGAAGAGAAAGAAAGTAAGCTAGAGGCTAATAACGTGAGCGCGCCAGCTAGAGGATTCAGTTTCATCTTTACTCCGGTGAGGATCAGAAATTATCGATTAAATTAACGTCAGTATTTCGAGCTTTCATCACCATTTTATGACCAAATAATGACAGTTAGATGACGAACGAGATGTTCGATTTAGAAGTCCAATGGCAACTACACGACTAAATGCTGCGGAATAATAAAACTAAAGGTACTGCCCTTCCCCAGCGTACTATTAATGACGAGCTCGGTGTGATGATGGCTAAGTGCATGTTTTACAATAGCCAAGCCAAGGCCTGAACCCCCAGTTTGTCTTGAACGCGCATTATCGACGCGATAAAAACGCTCGGTTAGTCGTGAAATATGTTGTTGAGCTATCCCGATGCCACTATCAGTCACACTGAACATGGCGCCAGTGGCCACTTGTTGCCAACGTATATGAATCGTCCCACCCGGCTCAGTGTAACGAATCGCATTAGAGATAAGATTTGAACAGGCACTACGTAGTTGCAATTCGTCACCATGAACATTTAACTGCGGGTCTACCTCAAAGGTGACTTGATAATCATCACGCGCTAATGCTTCGGCCTCGGTGCGTAACAGGGCCACCATCTTTTGCATATCGACCACTTTTTCGAGGTTAATTTCTGCAGAGTCCTCGATACGCGATAACACCAATAGTTGCTCAACCATAGACTTCATGCGGGTGGCCTGCTGCTGCATCAAGGTCAAAGCTCGTTGGTTGGGATCATCCTCATCCGCCATACTCTGCATAACTTCGAGGTAACCTTGCAGTACAGTAAGCGGTGTTTTTAATTCGTGGGAAACGTTGGCCACGAAATCTTTGCGCATTCCCTCCAGCTGACGCACTCGGGTGACATCACGCGCAATCAACAGCATTTGTTGTTCGCCGTAAGCAATAATACGGATTTCAAGTACGCGCTTCTCTGATACAGGTGACGGCAGAGCGAGGGGATCATCAAATTTTCCCGCTTTGATATAGGCAGCAAAGTCAGGATGGCGGATCAGGTTATCCACCCGTTGGCCATTATCTTGAGGCCAAACTAAGCCCAACATCAACTGGGCTAATTTGTTACACCACAAAATATTCAGTCCGGCATCAAGCACTACAGCAGCATCTGGCAGCGCTTCGGCACCTTGGCGAAATCGACCAAGTAATCCAGCAAGTTGACTAACACGCTTGCGGTTTTTGCCTTGCAGACGGTAAATACCGTTAAATACGCCTTCCCAGCTACCGGTGCCTTGTGGCGGTGTGAGTCGACGGTCTTTCCACAACCAATGATTAAGCCTTATCAACTGACGATAGTGCCAAGTGAGCACTAGCCCCATTCCGATACACAGCACCAACAGCAGATGTCCGCTTACAAGTCCGACTAATAAACACCCCAGCAGATAAAATGCTAAGCGAAAAAACAGTCGGTATCCTGAATAGGAATCAAACATAGATTATTGCGCCGTCAGGTAAGGCCTACTTAGCCCAACGCCCAGCATGGGCGTCAGCTAATTAAAACAGGTTGATTAAGTGCGGGCTGAAAAACGGTATCCAGCGCCACGTACGGTCTGGATCAGGCGGTCGTGTCCAGAAGGCTCAACAGCCTTACGCAAACGACGAATATGCACATCCACTGTACGATCTTCCACATATACGTTAGTGCCCCAAACGTTATCAAGCAATTGCTCGCGAGAATATACACGCTCTGGGTGCGTCATAAAAAAGTGCAGCAAGCGAAACTCCGTCGGCCCCATGTCGAGTACAGACTCACCCACCGTCACGCGATGGCTCACAGGATCGAGCATCAAACCTTGCACTTCAATGGTATCTTCCAAACGGGTTGGCGCCGCACGACGTAACACAGCTTTGATACGTGCAACTAACTCTTTCGGTGAAAAAGGCTTGGTAATGTAGTCATCAGCACCAACTTCTAAGCCCTTCACTTTATCTTCCTCTTCACCACGCGCAGTGAGCATGATAATCGGAATTTGGCGAGTAAATTCATCTTGCTTCAGGGTCTTAGCAAATTGGATGCCGCTACCACCTGGAAACATCCAATCCAGCAGAATGAGATCGGGATAGGGTTCCTTTAGCTGTGCAGATGCAGATTCAAAATCTTCGGCTGTGGTCGTCGCAAAGCCATGTTGTTCCATCACAAACGAAAGCATCTCTCGAATGGCGGCTTCATCTTCAACAATCAAAATTCTTGCAGTCATGGGTGCTTCTTTAAGTAAAATAACACGCTGCTATTATTAGACAAATTTATGACAGATTTATGAATAACCAGCAACTTATCCGTCATATTTCTTTTATTCTACAGTTATTTTTGCCAAAACGCCTCATGCGCTAGAAAAACAAAAAGCCAGTCTATTTGACTGGCTCTAGCATCGACTTAGCTGAGCTTAGAACTTGTGTTCCAGACCCAAACCAACATAGCTTTCATCGTCAGATGAACCTTCCATAGAGCGTGAAGTGTAGAACGCGAACAACTTAGTTGGCTTAGCCAGTTTGTAGTCGCCACCCACTGACCATGAATCGCCAGTGTCATCCATGTCTTGGTATTGTGCTTTTAATGTTACAGCATCGATGCTGTAAGCAGCACTGACCAGGTAACCCTCGATGCTGTCTGCATCGCCTTCAGATTTTTCTTGAGACTGCCACATTGCACCCAATGTCAGGTCAGCCACTTTACCTTGTACACTAGCGCGAACGGTGTCATAACCTTTTACTTTTGAGTCATAAGCGATAGCAGCGTAGATTGGGGTTTTCTTCAGACCTGCATCACCGTACATCAGCGCTGCAGATACACCGCTTTCACCGTCTTGGCTGTTTGAAGCTTCAGCAGCATAAGTAACACCCAACTTCACGCCACCCAAAGAAGGTGAAACGTAGTTTACAGTTTGTTCGATACGGTTGTCGCCTTTGAACAGACTCTTCAAGTCACCAGATAAGTCGTTGAATTGGTCTACGTTACCTTGAGAAACTTTCAGCATAGTGTCTTGACGACCAACTGAGATTGCACCGAAATCGCCCTTCAGACCCACAAACTGGCTGCGTGCTTTGAAGTTGTTGCTGCTGCTGTCATCGGTAGCAACTTCATATTCAACTTGATAGAAAGCACTCAGTGCGTTGCCCAAGTCATACTCACCTTTAGCGCCGAAACGTGAAGCATTGCTTTGCACCGCAGTTTCTGATTCAACACCATCATCATTTGACTGTACTGTTACGTTCAGTTTGCCGTAAACAGTCAGTGGATCAGCTGCATATGCAGAGGTAACACAAGCAGAAGCGATAGCGGTAGCGAGTAGGGTTTTGCAAATAGAGTTCATCATTATTTCCTTTCGACGTTATGTTCGTCTTGGTTATGGATTTGGAACGAGCGAAAGTGTGCAGATGACGTGTTGCAGTTTTATTTCACAGCGACCTAACGCGGTAGTCGATTTATTTTTTTTTGCCAAATTATTTTCTAAAAACCTTTACTGGCGCGGGTTTAGGACATATACAAAGAAATATGACATTTTAGTTAAATCTTTGAATTTGTGGATCTTGATGAATTTTTATCCAAGGTTTACGGCGAAAAACAGATGGCTTACACTGCCGACTCCATTTTGAATGAGCAGCGAATATGTGGTTTAAAAATCTAACTCTCTACCGTTTTAACAAACCTTTTTCTATCGAGGCTGAACAGCTGGAAAAAGCGTTGGATGAATTTGTATTTCATCCCTGCTCAAGCCAGGACATCAGCAAATTTGGTTTCACCCATGCCCTTGGCAAGCTGGGGCAATCTTTGGTGCATAGCGCGGAGAACCGCCATCTTATTTGCGCGACCAAAGAAGAGAAGATTCTGCCATCACAAGTGATCCGTGAAGCATTAGATGAGAAAGTGGCGCATCTTGAAGCTGAAGAACAGCGAAAAATTACCAAAAAAGAAAAAGACGCACTGAAAGATGAAATCACCACGACACTATTACCGCGCGCGTTTAGTCGTCGTAGCCAAATTCGTGCGTTAATTTTGCCAGAGCAGCAACTCTTGTTAGTCGACAGCAGTAGCGCAACCAAAGCTGAAGAGTTACTCGCACTGTTACGTAAAGCGATTGGCAGCTTACCAGTCGTCCCCGTTAGCTTTAGCACTCCGATAGAAATCCAGCTTACTGATTGGTTGAAGCAGGGTGAGCTTCCGGTACCGTTTTACCTGTTGGACGAAGCTGAACTGAAATCAGCCGCAGATGATGGTGGGATCGTACGGTTTAAGCAGCAAGATTTGACTGAGGACGAAGTATTAGCCCATGTTGAATCGGGCAAGCAAGTACACAAACTGGCTATCCAATTTGAACAGTCTATTCAGTTTGTACTGCAATCTGATGCTGGTATTCGCCGTTTGAAGTTTGCTGAAGAGTTTCGTGCCCAAACTGATGATGTTGCAGGTGAAGATCCCTTGGCCAAGCTCGATGCCGACTTTGTGCTGATGAGCAGTGAAATTATCGTGCTACTCAACACCTTGATCGCTAAGTTAGGTGGATTTGAAGAGCAAGCCATTTAAGAGCTCCCAAATAAACAAAAAGCGCCGCGCGGCGCTTTTTGTTTATGCTCTGGCTGAATTAATCTGCCTTTTTAAAATTGCCATCACTGTCAAATGGCCAGTCGATACCCAGCCATGCTTCGAACAATGCTTTTTGTGAACGTGCAGCTTTATCCAACGGTTTGATCGCTAATTTACCTGCCGGTGTTTCAGCTAAAGTAACCACGTAAGTTTGCAAGGTGTCATCCTTAAACAGGGTCACACTAACCTTATCACCAACCTTAAAATCTTCTATGCGCTTTTCAAAACCGTCCGCGGTCACCTTTAGGCCATTAATTGCAACCAGTTCATCTCCCGCCGCAATACCAGCTGTCCAAGCCGGTCCATTGCGCTCCACCGAGGTAAACTTAAGACTAGTGCCACTGACGCTAGCCCCAATAAAGGCTTTCGTTTTTGCGTCTTTGCCGTAGCTTAGTGCTAAGCCTGCATGTTCAAGCATCTCATTAAAATCATAGCTCACTGGCGACTCGACATTTTTCGACCACCAATCGCTATAATCTCGTTTAGTGAGCTGCTGCAACAAGGTTTTAATTGTCTGAGCGTTGTAGCCTTTTGGAATTGCATAGTCACGGTAAAGCAGTTTATGCACATCACGATAAGAGGCTTTAAGTTTTGAGTCACGTAGCAGCTGATAATCCAGCGCCATCGACACTAAATACCCTTCAGAGTAGATGTTAATACTGTGATTACTGGCGTAATCGCCGCTGGTTGCCACCCACTCACCTAAACTAGTTTCTGCAACGGATTGCTGCTCGCGCCCTGGCGTATGCTGATTGCGTTCAATACGCTTGGCAATATCCTCTAAAAACTCTTTAGCGCTCATCACGCCTGCACGTAATAGCAATTGATTTTGGAAATAGCTGGTTGAGCCTTCTGCCATCCACAGCAGATCACTCATATTTTCTTGTTGAAAATCGTAGGGTACTAATCCTTCAGGACGGTAGGCTTTTACGTTCCAAGTATGAATAAACTCATGCGAGGCGGTACTAATAAAGCGAAGATAATCCTTACGCTCCCTGAAACTAAAACGCGGCAGTTGGATCACCGTCGAGTTGATATGTTCTGTGGCACCGCGAGCACCACTGGTGGCATGTACAATAAACAGATAACGTTCAAACGGATATCCCTGCCAAATATCTTGTGACTTCACGGTAACTTTCTGTAAATCTTTCACCATCTGTTCGATGTCAAAGTTACCTTCGCCCCACACCACCAGCTCGAAAGCTTTGCCGTCTGCAGAGAAATTACGATATTGGCTGATCCCTGTTTCAATCGGCGAATCGATCAACACATCATAGTTATCCGCAACAAAAGTGTGCGGTTTAATGCCAGCTGCCATGCCTGAATAGCTTTTCCAGTTTTCTGGCACAGTTAACGCTACTTGCACCGGCTGATCGCGAAAACTCGGGCTGTACATCATCACCCCACTGGCATCTAAATATGCATGGGTATTGCTGATGTCACGTACACGCTGCCCCAACTCATTGGCATATAACTGGTAAGTAACGGTGACTTGTGAGGGTTGCTCAAGTGCAACCTGCCACTCACCGCTGGCGGTGCGTTGCCAAGTTAATGGTTGGCCATGCTCATCCTTGGCCACAAAATTGCGGATTCCGTCAGCTAAAGGCAACACAGTGTATTTTCCGGTGCGCCACACCGGCAGATTCACCTGTAACTGACGCTCATTGGTCATTGGAAACGACACTGACACTTGCGCCAAATGATGTTCTGGGTCGGTAATATTGACCTGATACAAAACATCTGCCCAGGCCATTGGCGCCATACTCACACTGGCTAAAAACATGGCACACTTAGTCGACAAACTGCTGATTTTCACGCGAAATCCTTGCTGAATCATTGTTGAAATGCGGAATCCAGAGTATAACAACTCCACGGTGTTGACTCACCCCGATAACATAATCCTTAACAATTAAATATTATCGAACCCTATCAACAACCAAAGAGTTCCTATTGATGCGTTGGTTTAGCTGCTGTTTTGTCGCCTTTGCTCTCTTTTTCAGTCATGCGTCTTCGGCCAATTCTGCGGACGCAATAGAAGTGACTTACCGCGAAACCCCCCAACAGCTGTATCAGCAGTTACATGATTCCGTTAAGCAAACCATTTTCAGCTCGGCAGACGAACTTCATCGTGCCGCACTCAATACCAATCAAACTGACGACGAGCTATTTGAAAACTTATATTTTCTCGCGCGTTTAGCGCTCGAAAGTCGTGTGCAATATGAAAGCAAACCAGAAGATGCAACTGCACTTCATGATGCCTTACTCAAGATTGCCAATAGTGATTATCAGCACGCGGCCGCATTAAACATTGCAGGCCGCTACGCAGGTAGAATTAACCAGCAATATCGCGACACCGTTAGCTTTAATGAACAAGCGATTAACTACATTCGCAACGCGAAAGATGTGCGAGCTTTACAGCTAAAAGTGGTGATTTACGATGAAATGGGCGTGGTTAACCTGATATTGAAACGCCAAGACGCGGCACTGAATAACTTTAAGCAGATGTTAGAAGCGGCCACTTTGCTGAGGAACGATTATCTGATCGCCGAAGCCGAAGCGCGTTTAGCCAAGTACTATCGCGAAGTCGATAAAATGTCACTGGCACTGCAACACTATACCGCCGCTTACAACGCAGCGAGTAAAGATAAAAAGCCATACCAAACTGCGATGTTAGAGATGAATTTAGCCAAGCTCTATCGTGATTTGAAGCAGTGGAACGAAGCCCTTAATCATATTCACAAAGCCATAGAGCTGTTTCGCCAACAAGGTGACCACAAGTTTTTGTCGGCCAGTATGACGGTGATTGCCATCATTTACGCTGAACAAGGCGAGTGGGACAAGGCGATTGATTACTATCTCAATGCTCAGCAATATGATGCTAAGTATCAAAGCCTTACTGCGCAAGCGCTCAATTTTCACAACCTTGGTGAAGCCTACTTTCATATCGATAACTACAACAAAGCATTAGAATATCTGCTGCAAGCGAACAAAATATTTCGAGAACGTAACAGCAACCATTATCTGGTTTACAACGAAATGATGTTGGCTCAAGTGGCGATTAAAGCGGGTCAATTCGATGTTGCCTTAAGCCACGCTCAAGATGCGCTTAATCTTGCAGAAAAGCTCAGCCTGACTGATGAGCGGATTGAAGCGCTTACCTACCTGGTTAGCAGCCAACAGCATCAAGGCCAGTATGAAGCGGCGTTAAATAATCAACAACTGATAACCCAACTCACCAAAGAGAAGCTTGAAACAGCGACAACGACTGCTGCACCAAAAGCGGAAACCGAAATTGCCGAACAGAACTTGCTGCTAAAAACCCAAAAGCAGCGAACCGAATTGCAAAAGCAACAGAACATGCTGCTAAACAGGAATATCGTTATCGGTTTTCTGCTGATGTTATTGATAGGGGTAGGCACTTATATTCTCTACAGTGCCCGTAGACGTCAGCATGAAAAAGCCTCACAGCAGCATGCAGAATCGTTACTCAAGCGAGATCCGATGTTTCAGTTACCGGGCTATCGCGCCTTTATTGAACAACTTCAGCAAGACATCACCGGCATAGCATTGTTGCGCTTTGCTGAACTCGCGAGCACGCCCTTAACACGCGGAATGTTTGCCGCCACGCTGATTCAAGACAATATCTATAACCGCATTAAGCTATTAAGCAATGCCAAGATATACAGCATAGCGCCGGGTGTTTTTGCCTTAGTATCGGCGCAACCCATCGATATCAAAGAACTCTATCAACGCCTTCATGGCGTCAATCTTGACGGCAATCCGTTACGGCTAGATCTTGTGGCAATTAATTTGCCGCTATTGGCAGATGATGAGGTGTCCTTGCCCGCGGAAGTGATTTTTGAAACCTTACAATGGATGCTGGCTGGCGCAGTCTCGACGCAAGCTGAGACAGGCTGTTATTTAACCATAAAGGTGCTAGAGTTTACGCCATCGACCGTATTTTCACAGCCACTCTATTTACAATTGGCACAAGCGGTTCGGCGCGGATTTATTCGAATTGAAAGTAACAAGGACAAAGACGAGATCACATGGCCTAAGTTCCAAGCGTTAGAGACGTCAGGATCTGCTAATATTCTTTGATCTCGCTTGAAACATCGAAAAGGATTCGTTTGCGGTAACGTTTTATTGCTATAACATCAAGTTTATAAGCGATGGTTTAATGGCATAAGACTCACACAACGATAATGCTGTAGATGCCAAAGGAATGACTCTAGAATGAAAGATGCAAACGCGAGTCTGTCGCAACTTGATGTAATGAGACAGCGCTTTGATGCTGCTCAAGTTGAATTGGCTGAACTAAAAGAGGAGCGCGTTACCAAACTGCGCGCCCTGTCTAACTTCATTGGACAGCTCAGCTTAGCCTGCAAGGGGCAGAATCTTGAGCTTGATAACAAGCTGGCCAAGTTACGCGCCAATCTTACTGATGTCGAACGTCTGGATGAAATTCTCCCCGAACTGGTTGATATTGAAAAAATTCTCAAGCGTCAATACAGCCATGTCATGTCCATGCTGGAACAAGGTCGCAGTGGCTTAGCAAAATTTAGCCGTCAGCTGCAACGTGTTGAAAACGTTCCTGATAAGCTCCGTAAAGAGATTAACTACTTTAAACAAGACGTCACCAAACCATTCCATAGCGTTTGGGATTACATTCCCAAAGTAGAACAATTAATGGGTTTCTACGAACAGACGTTAACGCTCTGTTTTGAGTCTCAAGCACCATTAAATTATCTGCCTAAATACCGCCAACTCGCCCATGAGTTAGCGCAAATTATTGCTGAAATCGACTTTACTAAGGCTCAACGTGACCAAGTACTGGTCATCAAAGAGCAACTGGCAAATGAAATTGATGTTGAAGCGCTGCTAGAATGTTATCAAACGATTTTGAGTATGCTGCTGGAGAACATCGCCAAAGAAAAAAGCGCCTCACAAGAGTTTTTATTCGCGCTCAATGAGGCATTGATGTCCGTTCGGGATTCCATCGATGAATCACTGAACCAAGCACAGCGTAGCCAACAACTGAAAAACCAGTTGAATACCGACATTAATCATCAAGTTAATAATGTTGAAAGTGGACTTGCCGACGTAGACGATGTCGAACTGTTGAAAACACAAGTTGTCGATCAACTGAATGTGTTGCGTGCCAGCCTCACTCGTAAAGAGGCATTAGAGCAACGCGAAATCACCCTGTTGAAAAAGTCTGTTGAACACCTGCGTAATGAGATATCAGAGCTTTCATCAGAAACCTCGTCCTACAAAGAAAAGCTATTTGAACAACAGAAACTCAACCTGTTAGATAGTCTGACACAATTGCCTAACCGTGCCGCGCTCGATGAACGGATGGAGCAAGAGTATCGTCATTATCAGCGAAACCGTAATCCGCTGTGGGTCGCCGTTGCGGATATTGACCACTTCAAATCAATTAACGATAACTTCGGCCATAGCACAGGTGATAAGACACTGCAGGTGATCGCCATGGCATTGAAAAACTCATTGAGAGACACGGAATTTGTGGCACGTTATGGTGGTGAAGAGTTCGTGATGCTGATACCAGATGTGTCACTCAATGATATTGGTCATTTATTAAACCGTGTGCGCGAAAAAATCAAAAATATTCCATTTAAATTTAAAAATCAGCGTATTACAGTTACATTATCGATAGGAGCGGCTAAGCTCATAGACGGCGAGCACATTTTAGAAACCTTTGAACGTGCCGACGCCGCTCTCTACAAAGCAAAGCATGAGAATCGGGACAGAGTTATTATCGATTGACGCACAGCGCCTGCCCCGCTTCTTAAGGAGTATGCATGATCGTCAAAATCAGTCCACGCGGCAGCATGGATCAGCTTTCCCAACTCGAGGTTGACAGCTTAAAACACGGCGCCAGCAGCGAGCTTTATCAACTCTACCGTAACTGTTCACTCGCAGTTTTGGCATCTGGGGTACAAACCGACGATGCCAAGTCACTGTTTGCACTCCATCAAGATTTTGAAATTAATGTACTACGCCGCGAACGAGGCATTAAGTTAGAACTGGTCAACCCACCACAAAGCGCCTTTGTCGATGAACAAATCATCGTGGGTATTCAAGAGCATTTGTTCGCAGTACTGCGCGATCTCATCTACGTGCGACACAAATTTAATAACCTCAAACATATCAATCCAGAAGACCCTACCCATATCACCAACATGGTGTTTGATATTTTGCGCAATGCCCGCGCAATCTCGCCAATGCAAGACCCTAATATTGTGGTGTGCTGGGGTGGCCACAGTATTAATCAAGTGGAGTATAAGTACACCAAAGAGGTTGGCTATCAACTCGGATTGAGAAAGTTAGATATTTGTACCGGTTGTGGCCCCGGCGCAATGAAAGGGCCGATGAAAGGCGCCGCCATCGGTCACGCAAAACAACGAATTCATCAGCCACGCTACATTGGGATGACCGAGCCTAGCATTATTGCCGCTGAGCCACCGAACGAGATCGTAAACGAACTGGTCATTATGCCCGATATTGAAAAGCGCCTTGAAGCGTTTGTGCGCATGGGACATGGCATCATTATTTTCCCAGGCGGTCCAGGTACCGCGGAAGAGCTGCTGTATATTTTGGGCATATTGCTCAACGAGAAGAATGCAGATATTCCATTCCCACTGCTCCTGACGGGTCCCACTGAAAGTGCTGCTTATTTCGAAGAGCTTGATGCCTTTGTAGGCGCCACCCTTGGCAAAGCAGCACAAAGTAAATACCAGATCATCATAGATGACCCCGCTGAAGCCGCAAGACAGATGCGCTTAGCGATGGAGCAAGTGAAGCAGCACCGCAAACAAACTGGGGACTCCTATCAGTATCAATGGAGCCTGACTATTGAGCCGGATTTCCAACTGCCGTTTGAACCTACCCACGCAGCGATGGAATCGCTAGACCTACACTTTAACCAAGACAAAGCTAAGTTAGCGGCAAATCTGCGCAAAGCATTTTCTGGGATTGTGGCGGGTAACGTGAAGGCCGATACCATGCAACGGGTTGAAGATTTAGGGCCATTCAAACTGCGTGGCGACGCCGCGATTATGACATTGATGGACAAACTACTTACAGCGTTTGTACAACAGCAAAGGATGAAGCTACCGGGGAGTCATTACACTCCGTGCTATGAAATCAGTAAATGAATCGATTACTCATCATTGATGGTATGAATCTGGTGCGCCGTATTTTAGCGGCGCAACCCGATCAAAATGACATGCAAGCTTTGACAGTTCGTGCTATCGCCGCTTGCCGTAAATTATGTCAGCACCACCAGCCGAGCCATGTGGTCGTGGTTTGGGATGGCACCCAAGTGTCGTGGCGTAAACAGCTTTATCCTGATTATAAAAAAGGCCGTAAACCTATGCCTGAGTCTCTGGCGCAGGGGCTACCATCAATCATCACTGAACTTAAATCTAAGGGATTCAATTCGTTACAAGCAGATTCAGAAGCTGACGATGTCATTGCCACCCTCGCCTTTAAACTCAACCAATCTGGTGGTGAGGTGATTATTGTTTCCACCGATAAAGGTTTTGCTCAGCTTAATCTCCGAGCCGTGAAGCAATGGGATTATTTTGCACACCAGTGGTTGGATCTTGATGCGCTTGAACAAAAGCTGGGGGTGAGTCGGCAACAATTATTGGACTTTATTGCGTTAAGCGGTGACAGCGGCAATAAAATCCCAGGGATCAGCGGTATCGGTCCTAAATCTGCGGCGGAGTTGTTACGCAGTTATCGCTCGCTAGCCAATATCTACAATGCGCTTGATAAGCTCGGCAGTAAACAAGCGCAAAAACTGGCAGATGGACGAGAAATGGCAAGACTTAGTTATAAGTTAGCCAAACTCAAAACCGATATGACGCTCGACGTGCGCTTAAGCGACTATCGCCTTCAGCAATAGCTGTAAGAGAGAAATAAAGTTTCATACCAAACAGTCAAGCAACCCTGCTCGAACAGTTTAAGATTAAACATGATCAAAAATAAAGATTCATACTGATTGCATCCATCAAGTCCGAATCAAGCTACAGCTGAGTATTAAAGTATCATACTCGTTGTAACTCATTTCTGGACATAAACGTGATAGAACGTTTGCTCTAATTAGTCTATTTCAGATTAAAATTTCTATGGCTTAACGCCCTGCTAAGAGGTGAGCAACGCAATACCGAAGCCGCTGCAAACCACCTTAATCACTAAAATCAACGCATAGTAAAAATGCCACGCGTTGCGAATCCCTCTTAAGCCGTTTGTGTACGCCCAGCATGGGCATGAACTAATGAGGTGAAAGTCCTCTGTAGGAAGGTCACCGTTCGATAACATGCTGTTATTAAACGTTAACTACTAGCGAATGGCAAGGGCTTACCCGTGAGGGGCGGTCTGAAGGAAGCCGCTAGCAAATTTGCGAGCTGATGAACAAGAACATCATATGAGGCGTAGGCTGAAGGTGAGTTGGCACAAGACGACGAAACCACGTGATCTAACGGCCACCGTAAATGATGCAGCAGTGCAAAGAAAGTTCATGTCCTTATCTGGGGAGATCTGCTTAGCATGCGATCGGTCATTAACCAGTAAGGCTCTGGTCTACAAGTGTCTTGGCTTTTCAATTTCATCGACTGGAAAGAGCGAATTAGATGAAAACCGATAGCGCATGACGGGGCAACTCGGCATGTGATTAAGCAGAAGTCAGCAGACGGCATAGTAGCCCAACGCCTATCGTAATGGATGGGATATGGTGAAGGCCTGAACATTTAGAAGAAGGAGGAGTCTTGCCAAACTTGTCGATACCCACTACGTCGACAGACGATTACTATCAACAGCGTATTAGCCAGCAACCAGCCTTCAGCAGCAATCTATTTCAGCAACTACTCGAACCTGAGAATCTACACCGAGCTTGGCGACAAGTGAAAGCCAATAATGGCGCGGCGGGCATTGATGGCATGACCATCGAATCCTTCCCGCGCTGGATGCAACAAGGCGGCTGGCAACAGTGTAAATCTCAGCTTGAGCGAGGAGAATATCAACCCTCAGCGGTCAGGCGTGTAGAGATCGATAAATCCGATGGCGGTAAACGCAAATTGGGGATCCCTACCGTGATTGATCGTGTGATACAACAAGCAATCGCTCAAATACTCACGCCGTTGTTTGACCCTCACTTTTCAGTGAATAGCTTCGGCTTTAGGCCGAACAGAAACGCCCAACAGGCGGTACTACAAGTCAGGGATATCATCAAACAGAAACGCAAATTTGCCGTTGATGTTGATCTGTCCAAGTTCTTTGACCGCGTCAACCACGATCTGTTGATGACTCAGTTAAGGAGTAAGGTGCAGGATAAGCGTCTGCTGGCGCTTATTGGCAAATACCTACGAGCGGGCGTCATGGTCAACGACCAATTTGAAGCAAGCTTCGAAGGTGTACCTCAGGGCGGCCCACTCTCACCATTACTATCAAATATCATGCTGGATAGTTTGGATAAAGAACTGGAAAGTCGAGGACATCACTTCGCCCGCTACGCTGATGACTTTATCATCTTGGTGAAGTCTCAACGGGCGGGAGAACGTGTTCTCAAGAGTATTACTCATTATCTTGGTACGAAGCTAAAACTGATCGTTAACGAGCATAAAAGCCAAGTGGTTAAGGTAGGCCAAAGCAAATTCCTTGGTTTCACCTTTAACCGAGGAAAGATCCAATGGCATGCCAACACGTTGCATGTTTTCAAACAAAAGATACGACGACTGACGAACCGCAATTGGGGAGTCAGTATGAGCTATCAACTGTTTAAACTGCGGCAATATATGCAAGGTTGGATCAATTACTTTGGCATAGCCAACGCTTATCAAGGGTGCGTCGATTTAGACCACTGGATCCGTCGCCGAGTGCGTATGTGCTTCTGGCGTCAGTGGCGAAAACCACGGACTAAGGTGCAAAACCTACTGAAACGAGGTGTCAGGATCCAAGCAGCCGTTGCTTGTGGGCTCACAAGTAAAGGCCCTTGGCGTAGCTCGAAAACGCCAGGCATACAGCAAGCGCTGAGTAACGAATATCTGACGAACGCAGGATTGTATTCACTAAGAGATGGATGGATTTCTGTTCATTATCCTAGCCAAATAACAGGTTAGGTGTTCTAGATGAACCGCCCTGTGCGGAGCCGCATGCAGGGTGGTGTGGGGGCTGGAGGCTAGATACCTCCGGCTACCCGATTAGCTACCGCGGCTTTGTTTCCTAAATCGGTTTAGCGAACCTAGTTGTTATAGTTGTTTAAATATCAAACGATATACTGAGTTTCAGGCATACCTAGTCCAATAAGCTTGTTTAAAGCCCTTATCATGGCGTAAGTCTCTCCCACCTGAGCGTTATAATTTCGCATACTCAGCGTCCCTCCCAGTAATTGCTTTATCCTATACATAGCTGTTTCTGAGATTGACCGCCGATGGTAACCATAACGTTTCTTCCACTTTTTATTGGAACCATAAAATTGCTGCCAACTTACCGCTAAATTACGTGGATGCCCACGTTCCCATAAGGCGGCACCTTCCCGTGGTGGGATCAGCGTAAACGCTCGCTTTTTACGAATTGCCATATGGCACTCTCGTGTGTCATAAGCTCCATCGCCTGAGATGCTACGGATTTTCCGGTGGGTTTGTTTGAGCAGATTAGGCAACACTTCTGCATCAGTCACATTTGATAAGCTGAGTTCTGCACCAATGATCTCATGAGTATGAGTATCGACGGCGATATGCAGTTTACGCCACACGCGTCGCTTACCATCTGTGCCATGCTTCTTCACTTTCCACTCACCTTCGCCATAGACTTTCAAACCAGTTGAATCGCCACTGATTTCCTAGACACCTTTTAGTTAGATAAACTAGCTAAAAAAGAGGTGTCCATGAGCCATAAACGTTACCCCGAACAATTCAAAATCGAAGCAGTAAAGCAAGTTACTGTTGCCGGTCATTCTGTTGCTGATGTTGCTCAGCGTTTAGGTACTACCACTCACAGTCTTTATGCCTGGATTAAGCGCTATGGTCCTGATTCCAAGGAACACCTTCAGCAATCTGCTGAGTCCGCCGAAATTCGACGACTACAAAAAGAGCTTAAGCGCGTTACTGAAGAACGTGACCTGTTAAAAAAAGCCGCGGCGTACTTCGCAAGCCACCCCGAGTAAGATACGCCTTTATCCAAGAGCATCATCACAGCCACTCTGTACGACAACTGTGTCAGCTATTTGATGTTCATCCGAGCGGGTATTACGCGTGGAGGAGCTGCGCAAAGTCGAAGCGACAACGTGACAATGAACGACTTACAGGTCAACTCAAACAGTGTTGGCTTGAGTCTGGTGGCGTCTATGGATACCGCAAACTTCATCGAGATCTGCGTGATCTTGGTGAGCAATGCGGTATTAATCGCGTACATCGCCTGATGCAGCGAGCGGGATTGCGAGCACAAGTTGGTTATCGCAAGCCTAGAGCTCGTAGTGGTGAGCAGCATGTTGTAACACCAAATCGTTTAGAACGGCAATTTAACCCCTTAGCGCCGAACAAAGCGTGGGTGACGGATATTACCTATATCAAAACACATGAAGGTTGGCTCTATCTTGGCGCAGTGATGGACTTGTTCTCACGTCGCATTATTGGTTGGTCAATGGGCAGTCGTATCACCAAAGAGCTTGCGCTAGATGCGTTATTAATGGCGGTATGGCGTCGTAAACCTGATGGCAAAGTGCTGGTTCATTCAGATCAGGGAAGCCAATACACCAGCCATGATTGGAATGAATTTTTAAGTGCTCATGGCTTGGAAGGTAGCATGAGCCGTCGAGGCAATTGCCATGATAACGCCGTAGCCGAGAGCTTCTTTCAACTGCTGAAACGTGAACGAATTAAGCTAAAAATCTATGCGACAAGGGACGACGCAAAGATGGATGTGTTTAATTATATTGAGATGTTTTACAACCCAAAACGACAGCATAGTTCCAATGATGGGCTATCACCGCTAGAATATGAACGTCAGTATTTTAATGAGGCTAAAAGTCGTCTAGTGAAGTAGTGGCGATTCAAGTAGAGTCGATAGCCAAGTGCTCAATAGTGCCTCTAGTCTTGGTTTTAAAAGCAATATTGACAGTCTTTGCTCGTTTGCTGATGCTGGTGTAATGTGGACAGGATAAAGGAATATCAGCGAGTTTAAACACCGAATTGATAAAGCCTTGCAGCGCTCGTAGTGGCATGGAGAAAACACGTTTAACCATCAGTGCGGTGGTAATTGCCAGGTCACTGAACAAACGAGGGCGGCCTTTCTTATTCCGTACAACTTCGGATTTCCAATGGGTAATAGCATCCTCATCAATCCAAAAGGTAAGCGAACCTCGATTAATCAAGGCTTGGTTATAGTGGCTCCAATTGGTCGTCTTGTAGCGAGGTTTTGGCACGGTGATAGAGGAAGTTAGTGGTCTGTGCCGATCAGATCTGCGGTTACGGTATTAGTTCAACCGATTTAGGAAACAAAGCCTACCTCTATTGGAAAAAGGATGAAGAGCAGGCCAAGAGCACCGCTACAGATGCTAAAGCGCTGCTGCTCTATTTCAGATTTCTCCATCAAAACAATCTCAATTATTGGCAGTTACTACAAGATTAATATAAACCCTCCACCCTATCCGGGAAGCCGACATGAAATTGTAGAGCTGTAGCAGAATTAGGATCTGCTATTTAGGGTCAGTAGTTACCATTTTCACGAGAAAGCAATTCCTCAATTTTTGACAGAGCATTGTTATCTTCGACTGAATATGCGGTATTGACACTTAACAACGTGCCGGAAGGAGAAAGTAACAAAATCGTTGGATATGCCTTGACTGAAATTTGGTCAAGCCAAGGTTTTGCCTCGGCAATAATTTCTGCTTTGACACTGAATTTAGCCGCAAAGCTACGACTTTCTTGGATTGAATCAAAAGTCACATATAGAACATTCACAGTAGGATGCTTATCTATGAAATCGTTAATTTGAGGAACTTCATGTATGCAAGCGACACACTCTGCAAAAAAGGCACTGATTAAAGTGTATTTATCAGCATTTAGATTCTGATTCACAGATCTACCCATTAAGTTTTTGCCAACTATACTTGGTACAACATCCCCAATATTCACACCAAGGAGTTTATTTTTATCTTCATAGTTCACTTTAATTATTGCAGTATGTTTTTCCGTGTCCTTAATTTGTACCAATTTTACATCTTTTTGTTGTTTCGCCGCTTCGGCATAATACTTCTGCATATTTGCCAAGAAATCTTCGCTTGAGACAATTATACCTTGTGGGTTTTCAAACTGTACATCATATCCTTGCAACCCGAAGGAATTGATCAAATTTTCCTTTGTTAACTCACCTGAACTAACGTTATTAGTTATCAATAAGATAAATGAATACAAAAGTACTTTTGCTAAGGTTTTCATCTTGCTCATCACATCCGAGTAATCCAATGACAATAAAGACACTATCTTTCAACGAGACACTATACTTCAAGTATCAAAATGTAACGATAGCGTTCGCATTTGTAATTAATGAAATTTAGTCAATTAACACAGGGGAACAAACCGCCCGCCATAGTGCTATGGCACGAAATAAGCATTTTAAACAAAGGTATGTCATCGCCAGTTTACTTAAAATGGTGATCCGCCCTAACGATAACTTCTAGTCAGCTTCAGGCTAGTATCAGGAATGCCGTCGAGGGCAGAACCTTATTTCACACCCGGCTTGTCACCAGAATATGTTCAAATTCCACTTATTACTCTTATTTATCAATCGTTCCGGTGAATCGCCACCATTACACTAGTCACTCTGTAGCATTACTAAAATTTGGTCAACATACTCGATTCAGCTCGTTTGGCCGAGTTTGGTTGCAACTCGCAATGGGGCATTTTCGATTTAGCAATGGCAACGTACCGACTGCAATCGCTGCCATTTTAGTATGGTACTCTAATACTCAGTATGAATCTTTATTACTTGGTATGAGACTTCATTACTCTCACACAATAGCATGGCTGCAACCACGGCAAATTATCTTACAATTCAGACTTGAAACTCTGTAGTAAATCATCAGATGATAGCGATTATCACTTTTTGCTTTCATTAAGCTCATGAAAAACAAAATCCCCGTAATTATCGGCGCTATCTTTTTGTCTTATTTAGCGTTTGTCGCGGTTATTATGCTGGTATATGAACCATCTCCAGATGATATGAGCTGGGAAGATCGGCAAGCCTATAACCGAGGAAAAATTAGTGAATTGCACCTTGGCGATCCGCTCGCACAAGTACAGTTGGCGATGGGACATGCCGACTTTTCTGAGGCAAAATTGTTTGACGGCAAGAAAATGCTGGTGCTGTTCTATCAAACCCAACGAACCGTATCCGATGGATTGATTACCCGAGATGAATGCACCCCGCTATTGTTTGTCGATGAGCAATTAGTGGCTTGGGGAGATGATACCTATCAGCAGTATTTACTGCCGAAGTAAGGGGCCTGTATAACGAAAAAACCGCCAATTGGCGGTTTTTTAACAAATAAGATAACGTTAGATCGCTTACTTAAACACCAGCGTCTTATTGCCGTTGACGACCACTTGGTTATTCACAACCAAGGCCAGCGCTTTTGAAAGCACACTCTTTTCGACGTCACGCCCCGCTTTTGCCATATCTTCGGCACTATAGCTATGATCCACCGGGATTACGTCTTGCTTGATAATTGGGCCTTCATCGAGATTGTCATTCACAAAGTGCGCAGTCGCACCAATAATCTTTACCCCGCGTTCCCACGCCTGACGATAAGGATTAGCGCCGATAAACGCCGGTAAGAATGAATGGTGAATATTGATAATTCGGTTCGGGAAACGACTCACAAACCCCGAAGTCAACACCCGCATAAATTTAGCTAACACCACATAATCCGGTGCGTATGGCTCGACCACCTTGAGGATGGCTTGCTCATGTTCTTCGCGGCTATAACCTTCATGGGACACATAGTGAAATGGCACATCAAACTTTTGTGCTAACGGCCCTAACGTTTCGTAGTTACCAACAACCGCGGCAATCTCGACATCTAAAGCACCATAATAGGCCTTCATGAGCAAGTCACCGAGGCAATGAGCCTCTTTTGTCACCAGAATAACTACGCGCTTACGCCCCGCATCGACCAAACGGGTGCGATTTTGCTTGGGTAATACCGCAGATAAGTCTGTCAGGAAACGTACCGAATCCAATTCACCGTCAAATTCAGTACGCATGAAGAAACGTTGCTGTTGGTTATCAACAAATTCGCTGTTTTTAATGATATTAAGCTGATGCTCGAAACAAACACCGGTGATTTTGGAAATCAAACCGGGCTCATCCGCACAATCTGTCAGCAAAACTTTATGTGCCATTTTAGCCCCCATACATCTTTAAGGCTGAAGAATATGCCACATAAAAAGCCAATTGGCTGCACAAACATCAAGATTTAGTTCAAATTATTAAACAGAACTTGCATCTATATGGGATTGCATTTGCTGCCGCACATCTTCAGCTTGAGTTCCTAACACCACTTGCACGCCATGTCCAAGCACTATCACGCCTTTAGCGCCCAGAGCAAGCAACTTACTCTTGTCGACATTTTCTGGAGAACGCACACTTAGACGGATACGGGTCATGCATGCTTTCATCTGCTCAATGTTACCTATTCCACCCAAGGCACTGATCAGTAATGCTGGACGTTCAGAGGTGCTACCAACCGGCAAATCAAAGCTTTCTATTCGACCTGGCGTTTTTAAATTAAATACCCGAATTGAGGTGGTAAATAGCGCGTAATAGATCAGCGCGGTCATAGGTCCTAACAACAAAAGCCAACTGCTGTTGCTTGATTTATTCCAGAGCAACAATAAATCGACAAACCCTTGAGAAAATGTCACGCCGTAGTGAATATCCAGCATTACACAAATCATGTACGCCAACCCGCATAGCAAGGCATGGACGAAATACAGCACTGGTGCGACAAATAAAAACGCAAACTCAATAGGCTCAGTAACCCCAGTAAGCCAACTGGTGGCTGCCGCAGAGAGCATGACCCCTGCAATACGGTTACGTTCAGATGGATTAGCGCTGTGCAGCATTGCAATCGCGGCCGCGGGTAACCCCCACATTTTGATCAAGTATCCACCCGCAAGATTTCCAGCCAGTGGATCTCCGGCTAAATAACGGGCTACTTCACCACGAACCACTTCACCCTGATGCACATATTGGCCAAACTCTAAGAAAAATGGCGTGTTCCAAATATGGTGTAATCCGATAGGGATCAGTAACCGCTCGACTGTAGCATATAGCGCAAATGCCCAAGCTGGCCGTTGATACACTGCCCAATTAGCGATGTGATCAATCTTGTCGGCTAAAGTTGGCCAGATCAACGAAAATCCCCACGCAACCAACATTGCCATTGGCAAAACGAGCATGGGAGCACTGCGACGACCCTCAAAAAACGAAAACATGGATGGCAAACGAACATACTGGCTCCAATGCATCGCCAGACAACTCATTAACCCCATGACCATGCCACCAGCAATGCCGGTATCCAACATTTGATTATTCAAGATCACCGTTGAGCTGGGATCGATATTTTGTCCAGTAAGCACGGTCATTGATGACGTGAATACGCCATAACCAAACACAGAGGTAAGTGCCGCCGTCCCCGGCTCTTTGCAAAAACCGGTCGCTATCGCCACCGCAAACAGCATCGGCATGATTAAAAAAGCAAAATTACCAATATTACGTAGTAATTCAGCCAACTGCTCGGGAAGATAAGGGTGTAATGAACTTGCAAGGCCAAGCATTACGCCGGCAGCTGGCAAGATTGCGATGGGCGCCAATAAGGTTTGACTAAGGTTCTGGGCAAACTTAAACCATTGAGTTGACCACCAGGTCAGTGATTTTCTCATTTTAATAACTTAAGCCATTTTTTAAGCCAGCCAAGCGCCTCATTTTCCGGTTCCATGGTTTCGCAAGCGTCAATTTCAAATACGTCGCCTAATCGCTTCGCGCAGAGTTCGCTAAAAAGTTCGTCTAATTGATGCCCACCACCACAGAAGGTGTCATAGCTTGAATCACCGAGGGCGACAACCGCATAGGTCAGTTCAGGCAAATAAGGTGCTCTGTCCTTCATTTGCAAAAACCAAGGCAGAATATTGTCGGGCAGATCGCCGTCGCCTGTCGTTGAACAGACCATCAATAACAGTTCGTCTTCATTGGGAACATAATCAGACAATGATTCGGGTTGATGCAATTCAACAGCAATGCCGCGATTTTCAAGCTCCCGATAGAGGGTGTCAGCTACCGATTCAGCACTACCATAAACTGATCCGAACACTAGGCTGATCTTTTTCATGCTATACTCCGCGCCTGAAAATTGAAGATACTGATCTTCAACATACTTTATCCCCTGTATAGCCTGCAACTAGACCAAAGCAGTCGATAAAGTCCATGCTAGACAAGGACGCAAAAAATGCGACAAAGCAGTCGACAAAAATTGCTTAAGCAACATCAACGCATTACCCATGTTCGCCGTGTTTGTTATTTCCACGCAAACCGACAAGATCCCCATCAATATCACTATCCGCTGGCGTCATATCAGCCGTTGATGGAGCTCATGCAACGACTGTCAGACGAACACGCGCTCGTTAGCAAATAAGCTGTGACGGCGCGTTATCTAACTGCGCGTCTGACCAACCCAATTCGCTAAATACCTGCAGCCACTCGGCTTCAAGCTCAGTGGTAATAGAGAGTGGCGTGCCCAAAACAGGATGGGTGAGTTCAAGTTTTTGCGCCAGCAACCACAAGCGATTGATCCCAAAATGCTCACGAAAGAAACGATTCTGTTTACCATCACCATGGGTGGTATCACCAATGATGGGGTGACGCAGGTGCGCCATATGGCGACGCAATTGATGCTTGCGCCCCGTTAACGGCTTTAATCGAATTAGACAAAAACGACTCGTAGGGTAACGCCCTGATGGATATGGGATTTCACTGTTGAGTAATGGCGCATACTGAGTCACTGCATCCTGCGCGTCTTTATCCTGCCTAGCGTGCTTATCAGCAATATCATCGAGCTCTTCGCGCAGCGGATAATCGAGTTCACCGGCTTCCTGCATATTGCCGCGCACCAAAGCGAGATAATGTTTTTGAATACCGCGTCCCGCAAATTGCTCACAAAGCATCTTCGCTACCTGACTGCTTTTAGCAAACAGCAACACGCCAGAGGTTGGGCGGTCTAATCTATGTACCGGGAAAACATGGCAACCGACTAAATCGCGAGTGAGTTGCATCGCGAAAAAGCGCTCATTACGAGCTAAATAGGTTTTATGCACCAGCAATCCCGCGGGCTTGTGGATCGCAACCAAGTGCTCATCTTCAAACAGAATTCGTAGCTCAGGCGCAACCTCTTCAGCAAGTTCTTCAGTTAATTCAAGCTGTTCATTGTTGACTGAGCAAGGCATCAATCTTCTCCAAAGTGTTGATAACGGGGTATCGTGCGGGGAACTCAGCCCATAACTGCTGCGCCATCGGCGCTATTGCGATTTTTTGAGGTAGTGGCAACTGTTGAGCGAGCAACTGCTGCATTTTGGGCAAAAAGATAAACTGCAACCAATTTTCAAAGCTCATCGTGTCACATGCAAACGGTGCGGTGCTGGCCAGCGCATCAACTGACGGTTGTAGCTCGCTCCACAACTGACTAGTTCGCAATTGCTGTTCGAGCGTTTCTAATAAGATTTGGGTTTGTTGGTACACCATTAATTTCAATTTAGTCGGCGTTTTAAAGCGCCGTATCATACCATCTGCGCCAAGATATCCCTATAATTGCGCCCTTCTGAACGACTAAGGGAACCTGCGATGACGACAATCAATACCTTGGGGGAGCTTCTCAAAGCGGCAAATAGTGATTATCTGGTATTTGATTTAGGCCGACGCGTACAGCCGATTGCCACCGCTATTTTTGAAGATTTTGAAAAACTTCAACTTGCTTACCCTTATCCCATTCAAGGGCATGCGCAGTTTGCGCTCGTCTTCGGCGAAAACACGCAACAACCCTTTATTTGGTTTTTGAAGTTTCCGTTAGATGAGCGAGGATTGCTCAACCCAGCAGCTCGCAGCCAGTTTATGCAGATGCTATCCGACGCCATGGGCAACGATATCACTCGCCCGTTGACGGAAGAGGAGCAACAGCGAATGGCCGATCATCCATTCAATGTGCGTCCATCTCAAGAAAAGTTAGCGATTTTTAACGCCCAGCTACGCAAGCAACTTAAACAACCAGCATCAGCGCAATATGAATTTGCTTGCCAATATTTGAGCAGAAAAACTGAAGCGCATTTGTGGCAAAGCGTTGGTTTACAGGGACTAGCAGATATTTGCGCCCGCGCGGATGATTTTGAACATGCACAACTGTTAAGCAATGCTCTCAGTTCACCTATTACTGAATTGCAGACCGCCGTCTGTCAGCTAATCGAACATGTGAACTTACCTACTTCATCCCAACAAACCATACAGCATGTGTTTGTTAATGCGTCAGCAGAGCAACGTAGTTATCTCCTAAGAGCGCTAGCATCCAATAGCGCTGCTTGTGAAACATTATTGCGACAACTCGCTACAGATGAAGAAAAGTTGGACCAAAACCAGCTCATTGCAATAGCAGCAAGATGTTGGACATGTCTAAAGCAGGACGACGTCCGCAAATTTTATCTTGAGTCATTAGCACATCAGCCACAGAGCTTTTTTAATCAAATATTTGCTGATATTGTGGCGATTCCAGAAATTCGCCACCCATTATTGAGTGAACTGCGAAATCCAGAACGCAGCGTTCAACTGTCTCAAGCGATTGGTGGGTTATTTAAGGCCACGACACAATGATGACTGACTTTTTGATGATAGCCGCCCTCGTCTTGATTGCTGCGTTTTTTTGGCAGTTGCGGCAAATGGCGGAAATCGCTAGACGTTATATGGAAAAAGAAGCCTCTCGACAACGCGTGCAATTGGTTGCGATCGCCATGGATGCAGCCCGACCATCTGTTGGCGGAGCAACAGGCCTTGGCTGGCGTGCCAGTTTCATGTTTGAGTTCAGTACCGACGGGATAAATCAGTTTAAAGGCAAACTGAAAATGCGCGGGAATCATATCGAAAAAATTGAATGGCCTATTTTCCCAGAGCCAGAATGGCAGCAAGCGCCATCGGCTAAGGGGAGCTTTGGCGGAGGCTGTGGCAGTAGTTGTGGCTCAAAAGGCTGCCATTAACGCCGTAGTCATTGAAATGACAGCGCGTTAGCATGACTAATTAACAAAATGATACCTGATAGCACAAAGAGAAAGGGCGCGACTAATGGTCGCGCCCTTCTGTTTTTGCGTTAAGCCATCCAGCTATAACTGTGCTTCCCTGCACCATCCGTGCGAATGTGTTGCTTCCTGCTCCCTTTCATTCCCTGAGCTTCCCTGTACTAAGTACATTTCCCTCATCACTGGCTATCCCTTTACCAGTCTTGCCTCATCCCGAAGCGTGTCCAACATCTTCTTCCGTGAAATCCTTGAATCCCTTTGCTCGTCCTGACGTCCCAATCCTAGGGAACATTCCTCACAATACTGTCTTCCTGGCAGCATTTTATCCTTGTATCATCCTTGGATTGTATCCGTACCAGCTCATCATCCTGATGAATCGTCTTCCTGACGAGTCCCTGTATCCAATCTCTCTATGGGTTTAATATTACTCTAAAGGGGTAATCCTTGTAGGATGGCTCACAAAAATAATTTAATCGTGATCCTAAGGCTTACTTGAAACTACGCTCATAATTTTCTTATTTTCAATTAGTTAACTTTTGATAATAAGACCAAGCCGTACAGTTAAAGGAGGAATATCTCACATCCTTGTAAGATATATCTCACAAGGATGTAGGTAAAACCGGAAAGCTATATAGTTTGCACCATAACGACAACTGAATTGTTTATTTGTTGAACAACGGAGCGAATGAGCTTCAATTGCGCCAACGAACAGCAACGCAAACTCTAAAGTCTTCGGAACCATCTCTGAGAAATTATTCGGTAACGGCGCTGCTGCCGCGCTAACAATATCCAATATCGCTATTCAGCTAACGTTATTGAGTGAGTGGGTACTCAAAAAGATAATAGCATTGGATCAAACACATCGAATTTTACCGTTCAATTTAAAAAGAGAAAGGGCGCGACTAATGGTCGCGCCCTTCTGTTTTTGCGTTAAGCCATCCAGCTATAACTGTGCTTCCCTGCACCATCCATGCGAATGTGTTGCTTCCTGCTCCCTTTCATTCCCTGAGTTTCCCTGTACTAAGTACATTTCCCTCATCACTGGCTATCCCTTTACCAGTCTTGCCTCATCCCGAAGCGTGTCCAACATCTTCTTCCGTGAAATCCTTGAATCCCTTTGCTCGTCCTGACGTCCCAATCCTAGGGAACATTCCTCACAATACTGTCTTCCTGGCAGCATTTTATCCTTGTATCATCCTTGGATTGTATCCGTACCAGCTCATCATCCTGATGAATCGTCTTCCTGACGAGTCCCTGCGTCCAATCTCTCTATGGATTTAATATTACTCTAAAGAGGTAATCCTTGTAGGATGGCTCACAAAAATAATTTAATCGTGATCCTAAGGCTTACTTGAAACTACGCTCATAATGTTCTTATTTTCAATTAGTTAACTTTTGATAATAAGACCAAGCCGTACAGTTAAAGGGGGAATGTCTCACATCGGTGTAAGATATATCTCACAAAGATGTAGGTAAAACCGGAAAGCTATATATAGTTTGCACCATAACGATGAGCGCTAATGACTATTTATTGTGCTGTTAATCTCTGCGTCAGCGAATTGCGCTAAAGTTAGTAGAGCAATACGGTGCCACTAAAGGAGGAACCAATGGACACAGTAAATCCGGATTTCACGTCACTATTTGCGCAGCTTGGACTGGAAAACGACGCTGCAGCAATTGAGCAGTTCATCAATACACATTCACTGCCTGCGCATCAGAGAATTGCAGAAGCCCCCTTCTGGAATGCCGCACAACGCACCTTTATTGAAGAAGCCATAACCCAAGATGCCCAATGGGCCGAGACAATTGGGCATCTTGATACCGCATTGCATCAATAAGCTATAGCTGTTGGTACGCTTTGTCTCCCCAACCCGCTAATTTGTCGGATCTGAAAATTAGCGGGGTACATTCATCTTTCGTGGTCTTACCGTCACTGTGCGCATGCTGCGTGCGATAAAAAAGTACCTGGACTTTCTCACCACTTGAGGCAAACGCCTCATTAAAATCTGGCGTCCCCATCAAGACTTCAACTTGCGATACCGACATTCCCAGATCGAGCTGCGATAATATCTGCTGATTATGTCGCTGAACTTGCTTCCATGATTCACTGTCATCCCAGCGATCGCTATCGCCGCCCACTTTCACAACACAAGCAGTTAAACTTAAGCTTGCAAGCCCCAGTAAAGGCAACAAAATTTTATTCATGTAGACTCCTTTTTTGAAATATATCTGTATGATGACGAGAGTCTCAAAGCAAAATAGTTGCCAAAATTTAAATTCAATTGTTATCAACAGGATACGAATTACAATTGGGTTTTACATTAGTCTATATCATCAATAATTGAGGTAATTCGCTAAATGTCATCTGTGGTTGATCAAGTTCTTACTATTGCCGCTAAACTCCACCAATCAGGAATTACACCGACCACTGCCACCGTCAAAGCTAAGCTCGGGGCAAAAGTGCCGATTCCCGTGTTAATTGAGGGGTTAACCCGCTTTAAAAGCTTGTCCGCAGAAGAAATCGAAGCGCTATCAGCGACACCAAAGAGCCCTGCGCTTTCTCAGCCAATTGATGGCTCTAGCGCGGCAGCGATGACAGATGACATTGATGAACTCAAGCAACAACTGCAGCAACTCATGCAATCCCAACAACAATTGGAAGCGAGAGTTGCAACCTTAGAAGCTTTGCTTACACGCGCTGAAAGTGAGTCAAACTAGATGTATGTTTGTGAAATAAGTTTTGAGTGTTTTGCAGACACGACCATTAGTGAAGCCGAGCGAGCGATTAACTACTTACTTGATGCGTGGCGCCAAAATGGCCAAGTATTAGGGCGAGAATTTGCAGTAGCGCTTAAGGATGGCGTATTCAAAGTCCGCTTATTACTGCCAGAAGAAAACAGCCTTGCCAATCGGTTTAACAGTCCATGGGCCAAGCAGGCACTGGATGAACTCAAGGATGCTAAGTTACTTCATCCTCGAGAAAAGCTCATCGGTATCGATATCAACTCGGAAACGAGTGCGACAGAAAAACCTAGCTGGCAGCTACTTTATACCAGCTACGTGCATATGTGCTCGCCGCTGCGAAGTGGCGATACCTTACAACCCATTCCGCTTTATCGTATTCCCGCCACGTTTAATGGGGATCATAAACAGATGATCCGTTGGCAAACGGAATGGCAGGCCTGTGATGAAATCCAGATGGCATCCGCATCGGCGGCGGAATTCGCAGCCGTCAACGAACTGGCGAATCATGAAAGTGATCTGTTTCGACGCGGTTGGGATCTTCGTGGGCGGATAGAATATCTCACCAAAATCCCAACGTATTACTATTTATATCGCATCGGCGGACACAACAAACAGCAAGAATTGGCACGTTGTTGCCCTCGCTGTGGCAATCCTCATTGGCGCCAACCCGAGCCACTGTTGGATTTATTTACGTTCAAATGCGATGACTGCCGCATCGTATCTAACCTGTCATGGGACTTCCAATAGACGGTTTATTTTTGCGGGAAAAGATTGCGCCACATCCGCTTTAAACTAGTAATAATGCCAGGATGATCAGTAAGCTGTTCATCAGGCCAATCATATTCAACGGCGGACGTCACTCTTGGTGTAACTGATTGCAACAAATCGGCGATAGAATCCGCCAGTTTTTCGCTGGGTTCATCGCCGGGTTTCTCCCGCCAAACCGAACCATCTTGATTATCAACGCAGATCATATCTTCGCCAGCGGCCAATAACCCGATAAACCAAGTTGGCCGCTGTTTGAGCTTACGCTTCATCATCAGATGACCGATGATATTTTGCTGTAACCGCAAAAAGTCATCTTCATTCCACACTTGGATTAACTCACCAACGCCCCAGCGTGAATCAAAGTGCAATGGCCCCGCCCATACGCTGCCATAGAACTGCTCAATATCTGAGTGTAATGACAGCGACAATGCTTGCTCTATGTTAGCAAAGCGCCCCAACTCATCGCGGTCACTAAAACGCCATTGTACTGGTTCAGCTTCGTCTTCAACAAGTTGAGCACGAGACTGTTCACCGGCGCTGTAGTGGCGAGGTAACTCATTCAATTCCGACTGATAACTTTGCGAATATTCTTTTAACCACTCACGCAGCGCAGTTTGGCAAGACACCTGATCTTTCCTCAAATTACGATATAATCAGCGCATATTTTGCATGGAATCATTTGGAATGTCACAAAATCCTCATTCAGATCCGTACCAGCAAGCACCGGAATTGGCGGAGTTGACGCTAGGAAAATCAGTTTCTTATCAACAGCATTACGCGCCAGAATTATTGCAACCCGTGCCGCGTTCACTCAATCGGGATGCGATTGCATTGGCTGAGCCACTGCCATTTCATGGTGTTGATTTGTGGACGGCATATGAATTGTCTTGGCTGAACAGCAAGGGCAAACCTATGGTGGCGCTTGCGGAAGTGGAAGTTGACGCCCATAGCCTGAATCTTATTGAGTCCAAATCTTTCAAGCTGTATCTCAATAGTCTCAACCAAACAAAATTTGAGTCTGTGGATGCGCTAAAAGCAGTGTTAACGAAAGACCTCAGTGAATGTGCAGCGGGCAAGGTTGAAATCACGCTCATTGAACCCAAACAGTTCAGCACTCAGCGTGTAAGCGAATTAGCTGGCCACTGTATTGATGACCTCGACATTGAGATAACGGATTACAGCTTCTCATCGGATTGGTTAATTGACAGCACCGATGAAAAGCAGATGGTGGCAGAAACACTCAGCTCTAATCTGTTAAAATCTAACTGTTTAATCACTTCTCAACCTGATTGGGGGAGTGTGATGATCCGTTATCAAGGGCCAAAGATTAATCGTGAAAGCTTGTTGCGCTACTTGATTTCATTTCGGCAGCATAACGAGTTTCACGAGCAATGTGTTGAACGAATATTTAGCGATTTGAAACAACACTGTCATTGCAGCAAATTAACCGTTTATGCCCGTTATACTCGACGTGGTGGCCTCGATATCAACCCGTTTAGAAGCGACTTTGAACAGCTGAAAGAAAAACACCGCCTCGCTCGGCAATAACCATAACCGATAACGCAGCCTTCATCAGGCATGGGTTAACGGTAAAAAGTTAAGCTAACGCTTGAGTATCATCAATGAGCTGCCAATTTGGTGGCTCATGTTGTTTTTGTACGCTAACGGCCAACATAAATTCAGGATACGCATCCACCAACGAGCAATGCCAATGTCGACCAGTATCATCGTTTAGCTCACCTATCGACAACAATTGCTGCTGAGTCAGCGCTGGGGCCTGCGCAAGTAATGAAGCAAAGTCGTAACGTCCCAGCGAGCCGCTAATGCCAACCCCCAGTCCTTTCAATACAGCTTCTTTTAATACCCACATGCGGTAAAACATAGCGGGCTGCTGTTCGCTTTGCAGACTAGCAAGAAACTGTTGCTCTTCAGTTGAGAAGTAATGTTGAGCAATTTCAGCAACATTGCGTCGGGATTTTGGCTGCTCCACATCTACCCCAACCGAGGTTCGCGAACTGATGGCAATTGCGAGATAGTCGCGACTATGGCTCATATTAAAGTGCAATGCATACTGTTGTTGCTGGGTCGCCACAAGCTGCGGCTTACCTTGTTGTCCAAGTTCAAATTGCCAATCTGACAGGGGCAATTCCGCCCATTGCGACAAATAGTGTCGCAACCAATAGCGACTTTGCAGCGCCACGGCCTGTCTGGCTGGCTGAGAAAACTGATTAATGCGGTTTAACTCTGCTGGCGGAAGCTGCTGGCGCATCATGGCTTGTTGCTGATTCGACAACGTTTCAAATTTTCGCAAATAAACTTTATAACTCAAAGTGTTACCTATTTTACATTGCGCCATTTTAGTTTTTTGTTCAGTGCTTAGACATTTTTGCTATGGGGATATTAGAAAATATCATAGCGATTAAATGGCTTATTAAGCGCTTTTTCAGTTACACGAAATATACAAATGTAAACTAATACAGGAAACGTTAAGGTGTCGAATGCGACACTGCCCCGGATAAATTGAGCCAACTGGAGGATCCAATGAAACTCAAACCATCCACGCGTAACTTACTGCTTACAGCGGCTTCCGCTTTAGTTCTCACAGCTTGTGGCGGTAGCGATGACAACGATATCAAACAACCACAAATGGCAAAGGTGTCTTTTGCTGTTTCTGATGCGCCTGTCGATAGTGCCGACCAAGTGGTTATTGCATTTGATCAAATTGAACTGGTTCGTGCAGGCCAAGACAACATTGTACTAGACGTTAGCGGCGAGAACGGTAGCACTTTCCGACAAGTTGACCTGCTGCAATATCAAGGCAGTGATAGCACTCTGATTGTATCAGACCAACTCATTCCGACAGGGACTTACGATAACCTTATTTTGCATATTCTTGACGAAAGTACAGGGTCAGACTTGAGCTTTGTTGTCGACCAGAATGGACAAATTCCACTGAAACAACCGAGTAATAAGCTGCAACTCGGCGGGTTTACGGTAGGCGCTGACAGTGTTCAGGCATTTACCATTGAATTTGATCTGCGTCAGTCACTTGTTGAGAACCAGAACGGGCAGCGCTACAACCTCAAACCTCATGGGGTAAAAATTCTTAATAACGCTGCTGTGGCAACGGTTCAAGGCACTGTACCTGTTGAACTCTCCTATGAACTAGGATGCAACGGCGCGGAGTTTACGGAAGAACAACAAGCGCACCTCGGCGATTTTGTTTATCTCTACCAAGGCACAGGGTTAACTGACCTTGGAGACCTATACGACCCAGACATGGCAACAACTACAGCTACAGCGCCTTACGCATCCGCACCGATTCACTATGACACTACTAGCGGTATTGGTGCTTTTGAGTTTGGCTATCTTCCCACAGGCAGTTATACGCTGGCTTATAGTTGCACCGCCGGAAATGACGATCCAGAACAATTTGATGATTTAACTATCCCAAATCCATCTGATCAAGTTCAACAAATTGAATTGATAGCGGGCCAAAACCAAACGGTAACGTTTACGCTACCGGAAGCTACCGTAGTCCCTTAATGGACGAGTAGCGCTCCCGTTAAAAGGGAACAACCATGCGTTATTACGTGGGTTGTTCTCTTTTTCTATATACACGCACAAAGATTTTTAACGGTTTCAAGTTGATACCTTGGTCTATACCGTAGCGCTGATATTCTGATAATTTACTAAACTAAGATCAGAACAATAAGAAATTAGAGGTTACCTTCGTTGAATAGCACAGCGCTGATGTTAGGGGGTGGTGGAGCTCGGGCAGCCTATCAAGTAGGCGTGCTTAAAGCACTAGTTCAGCACTATCCGCGCAACCATGCCATTCCATTTAGTATCATTTGTGGGACTTCTGCTGGGGCGATTAACGGCACGGCAATGGCGACACATGCCTCTTGCTTTCATCTTGGCGTAAAAAAGCTGGAGTGGGTATGGCAGCATCTAGACACCGGACGCATCTACCACTCATCGATTCCGCTGGTATTGCGTCATTTGGGCAAAATTCTGCTCAAAGGCATGCAAACAGATCTGGGCAGTACCGATGCGGGGAGCTTACTTGATAATGACCCATTACGGCATTTACTCAATCAACTGATTAACTTTGAGCGCATCGATCGCAATATTCAAAATGGTTACCTTAAAGCCTTGAGTATTGATACCTCGTGCTATAACACTTCACACTCCGTGAGCTTTTTTCAAGCGAGAGAAGACATCAGTAACTGGCAACGTGCGCGTCGCAGTGGGGTGAGATCGCGTTTAAATACCGAACACCTCATGGCCAGTGCAGCAATTCCGATGGTGTTTCCATCGATAAAACTCGGCAAATGGTACTACGGTGATGGTTCGGTGCATCAGTTAGCGCCGTTATCCTGCCCAATTCATCTTGGTGCCAACAAAATCCTGGTGATCAACTTAGAAAGTCCGCATAAGCACCTTCCAAAGGAACTGGAATATCATCCCAAAACAGCAACGATTGCGGGTCACCTGCTGGATACCATATTTTCGGATACCCTCAATAGCGATTTAGAACGGCTTCGTCGCATCAACGGTACCTTAGCCTTGATCCCTGAAAAACAACGCAATATTGCTGAGCTTAGGCCTATTGAGACCTTAGTGATTAAACCGAGTGAAGATCTGAGCGACTTAGCCAAACGCTACTATATGGAGCTTCCATTTGCGATCAGACGCTTACTTGGCCTGATTGGTATTAACAGTCAGTCAGACTCAAGTATTGTGTCGTATCTGTTATTTGAGAAGAAATTTACCAGTGCACTCATTGATCTCGGATTTCGAGATGCACAACAGCAAATGTCGCAGTTACAACAGTTTTTTGAGGTACCAAATCCATCAATAAACTCATAAACCGGTGAGCAACCACTGCTCTGCTCGCTCTAACTTTTTCGGTACACCTTGCAGCAATAGGATATCACCGGTAGCAAATTGCCATTGCTCATCGACTTCTTGCTCAACACCCGCGCGACGCACATTGGTTAACTTAATATCAAGGGTATCCCACGGAATATCGATTACGGTTTTGCCGACCACATAAGCACCTGCCGCCAACGGTAACGCAAATAACTGTTCATAGGTCAGATCACTTGCTCGGGCTGAAAAGTAGCCATGTAAATAGGGATATTGATGGCGGCGCTCATTTTCTAGCAAACGCAAAATTTGGCTTAATGGCACCCCTGAATGATGCAATACTTGCGAAACCAACATCAAACTCCCTTCTAACACCTCCGGAATAACCAAATCCGCGCCGGCTTGCTTTAATTGATTCATGGGTTTGTCATCGCGAGTTTTCACCAAGATTTTGCTGTTCGGTGCCAACTGGCGACAAAGCGCCACCAAATTATCGATATGAGGATGTTGCCCGAAGGTAATAATGATGGTTTGCGCGTGGCTAATCGCCGCCTGCTTTAAAATCGAGCGCTTAAACGAATCCCCAAAAAACAGTGGTTCACCCGCAGCCCGGCCTTGATAGACCTGCATAGGATCATAATCCAGTGCACGGTAGCTGATCTGTTGCTGTTTTAAAAAGCGAGCAATCACTTGACCGACACGGCCGAAGCCTAAAATAAGTACCTGGGTGTCACCAGCAGCAAAGCCATCTGGCGTTGAGGCGATTTTGCCGGATGAAAACCGTGAGTGCTTACGCGTCGCAATACGCATTAACAACGGCGTTATCGCCATGGATAACACACCAGACATCACCAACAGATTAGCAACCTCACTGAGTAACAACTGTTGGTTAACCGCCAGCGCTAAGATTACAAAAGAAAACTCGCCCATCTGCGCTAACGATGCTGCCGTGGCAAAGCAGGTTTTAAGATTTTCGCCGGCTAATCGCATCAAACCGATGATCACCAGAGCTTTGAGCAACACTAACCCTATGGTCAGTAATATCAGTTGCCACCAGAGTTCTATTAGATGACCGATATCCATTAACATGCCAATGGAAATAAAAAATAGCCCCATCAACAAATCTTTAAACGGTCGAATATCCGCTTCAAGTTGCCTCCGATATTGGCTTTCACCTAGCATCATGCCCGCTAAAAATGCGCCCAATGCCATTGAGAGCCCCAGCCAATAAGTGGCGATACCAGCAGTCAATGCCACCACCAATGCCGACAACACAAACAGCTCATTAATCCGCGAACGCGCAACTTCATCAAACAATTTGGGAAGTAACCACTTACCGACCGACATCAGTACAACAAACGCTGCTAATCCTTTGATTAAGGCCACGGTAAGCAGCGGCATAAACTCGCCGGGTTTGGCTTCCGCCAACAACGGAATCATGATCAACAAAGGTACAACCGCGAGATCTTGAAACAACAACACGCTCACCGCTAATTCACCATGACGATGCGCCAACTGGCCGCTATCACTGAGTAACTTAAGCACAATCGCGGTTGATGACAGCGCTACGGCAAAGCCAATGACCAATGCCTGATGTAAATCATTAATCATCACTAAGGTCAGCGCAGTAACCAGTAAGGTGGTGAGTAGCATCTGAATACAGCCTAAGCCAAAAACAGTTCGCCGCATCGACCACAATTTCGGAATGGAAAACTCTAGCCCTAGGGTGAACATCAATAACACCACGCCAAGTTCAGCGGCCGAATGAATGGTATTTTGAGAGATCCAGTTAAATCCTGCGGGGCCACTGATCACCCCAGTGAGTAGGTAGGCCAGCAAAGGAGGCACTTTAAGCCGCCGTAGTAGCACCATGGTCAACATGGCAATCAGCAACATCATCAGCAATTGCGTCAACATCTGGTGCGCCATTCACCCAACTCCTTAGAAGAAAATAGCCCTGTCAAAAAGCCGTCAGCGACACACTTCTTTGACTGCCCGTTCAAGCATAAGCGAGCATTCTTTGAAGGCAAATCTATGACTTAGCAATTCGGCACACATATTGCTTTGAAACCATCAAGCAGGTTACTACGGAGTATTCTTGATGGATTTTTTACACACAGCCGAAGGATACGCTGACACCTTTTACTGGCCAGAGACGCCAATCAGCCATAACAAGCAGCAACTTGATATGTTAGTTACGTTGCAACGACTACACGCAAGTCTTGACCCGCGGACAGTATTTGCCAGCTATGGCAAACAGCTGCAGTCGGCATTGCCGCTTTTAGGCCTTACGCTGCGCGATTTCACTACACCACTGAAATGGGGACGTAGTAAAGGCGTCAAACTTAGCCGAACAGTGTTAATTAATAATAGTGCAGTTCAGTTAGATTACTTTTTATCTATGCCGCTGAGCATTAGTGAGTTAGCGCAACTCGACACGATTGAGCCTTTATTATGCCAGCCATTGGCCAACGCCTATCGCCATCAAAAATTGGCTGAGCAGGCGATGCTAGATTCGCTAACAGGGATTGGTAACCGCTTTATGTTCAACCAAGCATTTAAAAATGCAACGGCGCGGGCACAGCGTTCAACCAATAACCAAGTCAGCTTATTGATCTTTGATCTCGATAACTTTAAGCGGCTCAACGACAGTAAAGGTCACCGCGAAGGTGATAAGGCGTTAGTGCTGTTTGCAGAGATCGTACGACATGCCATACGTTCATCGGATCAGGCGTTTAGATTAGGCGGCGATGAGTTTGTGATTATCGCTGAAGGTAAACTGGAATCAGCGCAATTGATTGCCGAACGGGTGTTGCAGCAAACCGCTGACAACCCATTTTTGCAGCAAAACCTGATATCCTGCAGCATCGGAATTAGTGTGTTTGACAAACGTTCAGCGCCATCCGCTGAGCAATTTTTTGAAGCCGCAGATCAAGCGCTTTATCGTGCCAAACATGATGGCCGCAACCGCTATTGCGTTGCCGCTTAGCGCATAGCGTTACAGCACAAACTACAAAGGCCAAAGCAATCGCATTGGCCTTTTCACTATCTCAGTGACTCGATTCAGACAGGGAGTTACTGCGCTTGTTTGTTTTCTTCTGCAATACAGGCCGCCGCAGTAAACACTACGTCAGTAGATGAATTCAACGCAGTTTCGGTTGAATCTTGCAACACGCCAATAATCATGCCCACGGCCACAACTTGCATTGCCACGTCATTACTGATCCCAAATAAGCTACACGCCAGCGGAATCAGCAATAACGAGCCACCAGCAACCCCAGATGCACCGCACGCGGAAATGGCCGCCACAATGCTGAGTAACAACGCCGTTGGCATATCAACGCTATACCCTAAGGTGTTGACCGCGGCGAGCGTTAATACCGTGATGGTAATTGCCGCCCCGCCCATATTGATGGTCGCGCCCAGAGGAATAGAGACTGAATAAGTGTCTTCATGTAATTTCAAACGTTCACACAACGCCATGTTCACTGGGATGTTGGCCGCACTAGAGCGGGTGAAAAACGCGGTGACACCACTTTCACGCAAACATTTCAGCACCAATGGATATGGGTTACGACGAATTTTGATAAACACGATAAGCGGGTTCACAATTAACGCCATAAACAACATAGTGCCGATCAGCACCAATAAAAGATGCACATAACTTTGCATCACGGCGAACCCCGTTTCTGCAATAGATACTGCAACCAAACCAAAGACCCCAATCGGTGCGAGGTGGATGACGAAACGTACCATCACAGCGACCCCATGACTGATGTCTGCAAATACGTTTTTGGTCGCATCGCTGGCATGTTTCAGCGTCACTCCAAGCCCTACGGCCCACACCAAAATGCCAATGTAATTACCTGTGGTTAACGCATTAACGGGATTATCCACCATCTTGAACAGCAAAGTATGCAGCACCTCGCCTATCCCTTGAGGTGGAGACATCGATTGTTCGCCCGTTTGCAATAACAGCGTTGAAGGAAACAGAAAACTCGCCGATACCGCAGCAATCGCCGCGCAGAAAGTACCAATCAAGTACAAAACCACGATTGGGCGTAAATTGGTTTGGGTATTTTTCTTTTGATTTGCAATAGAAGCCGCGACCAGCAGAAACACTAATATTGGTGCGATGGCTTTTAATGCGCCAACAAACAGGGATCCTAGAAACGCGATATTCATCGCCCAATCAGGAGCAACGAGGGCAAGGATAACCCCCGCAACAATCCCGATAAAAATCTGCAGTACTAGACTCGTGTTGGCAATCCGAGCCAACAAGGTTGAGAATAAGTTCATGAAGTTGCCTAATGTTATTATCTTAATGGCGGGCGCCAGAGAATAACGTTTTTATCGAAGATAGACGCTGTTGTCCAGCGTCATCAAAGAGGAAATGAGATCACAGCAAGATAACTGTTTTTAACCGTTGACCTGATTCGCTCCACGCAGCATCGCTTGGACTAACTCATGGGCATCAAATTTTGTAAGTGCTTCATTGGCGCCAACTTGGTGAGCCTGACTTACGCTGATTTCACTTGAAAGCGATGTGTGCAAAATAATGTAGGCTTTGGCTAACGCTGGATTATCTCGTACTTCAAATGCCAGTTCGTAGCCATCAAGCCCAGGCATCTCAATGTCACTCACTAACAGCGTAACCGGACGGCCATCGAGAGCACCCTGCTCCATAATATCCAATGCCTTTTTACCGTTGGATGTTACATCGTACGGCACATTGAGCGAGTCTAACGCATCACTCAGTTGCTTACGCGCGACACTCGAGTCATCCACTAGAAGAATCCGCATCGTCTTGAGTTGTTCACGCTGCACGTCGGTCACCGTCGCGGCTTTCGTGCTGGTTTGCGGGAATATTTTCGCCAGAAGCAATTCGATATCAAGCAACTGGATCAATTGATTGTCATAACGCGTAACGCCAGTCAATAACGCACTATGGCCCAAATTATTCGGTGGAGACTCAATGTCTCGCCAATTGCACTCAATAATCTTATCAATACCGCGTACCAAAAAACCGATCATCATACGTTGGCAGTCGGTCACTATGATATAGGTTTGACGCAACTCTTCTTCCGCTAATGGTCGATAACCAACCGCTGCGGCCATATCAATTACAGGAATGGTGTGGCCACGGAATGATGCAGTGCCTTTTATCGCAGGATGAGAGTTAGGCAAATGATTAAGCGGCTTGTATGGAATGAGCTCACGGATCTTTAATGTGCCCATGGCAAACATCTGCCGTGCAGACAGATGAAACAGGAGTAACCCTTGTGATTGATTCGCCTTATTTTTCATAAAGATCCAATGATTTCATCCCGAGAACAGCTTGGCTTTAGCATAGCATAATAAGCTGAGAGTTCAGCCCAAAGTAGCATGATCTCATCCACAAGTTTTATGCTTGTAACCGATATAACACGTCAAACACAAATTGATCCCAGCCATCTTCAACAAAACACTGTTCAAACATGGCGCGAACACGTGCGACGGCATGAACAGGTGCCGCCCCGTTTTCCATCAAATAATAAGCAAACCAAACACCTAACAAGTTGTATGAACAGGCAAACACCGCTGTTTGTTCAACTAAGGCTTCATCAATTTTTATCGATTGAATGGCTTCAACTACTGCAGCTAATACACTGTCGTCAGGAGAATCAATTTTAGGGAATACAACCACTTGAAGTTGTGAAGATAACTCTGACGTTAAACTCTCGACGTTATCCGTCAGCCAAATGCAGTGATGAAATGTTTGTTGGGAGACTATTTCTGAAATATTACGCGACTGCGCGTTTGCTGAAAGGGCTAAGCCACTTTCCAACTTGATGAATTCCATCTTTTACGTCCGTTTACGGCTAAACGGTGGCGAAGATAACCTAATTCTTAATTATAAACATTGATTATCTGCATAAATTTGACGCATAAATTCCTTCTAGCTGCAACAACTGCTGCTTCATAGCAATCCCCCAAGCATAGCCCGTTAAGCTTCCTTGCTTACCAATAACACGATGGCACGGAATAATAATGGCGATTTTATTGGCACCATTCGCAGCCCCCACCGCTCTTGCCGCACTCGGTTTGCCCATGTTCGCCGCAAGCTCACCATAAGTGCTTGTATGACCAAAAGGAACATTAAGCAGTTGCTGCCAAACCGCTTGTTGAAACGCTGTGCCCTGAGGCGCTAACGGCACAGTAAAGCGTTGGCAGTTGCCGCTAAAGTAGGCATCAACTTCTGCTGCGGCCATCTCCAACCATTGAGTCGCTAAAGAGACATTAGCATGAGTTTGAGTAAGCGATTCAGGGGCTAGAGGCCTGAGCGAACAAAGCCCTAACTCACTGGCTGTCATCCAGATTTCGCCCACTGGAGTTGGCATCGATAAACAGGCGATCGCCGCAGGGTTAGCACCAAGCTTTAACAAGGACTTGTTCACAGGATTAATCTCTCGATTGCGTAGCATTACGCCACAACATAAAAGTTAAGTAGCTTCCCCACGGGGAGGCTTGTTCAACTAACCAATGTTCAAATTCACGATCTGCTAAAGCAGATGAATCACGTAACAATTGGAGCTGCTTTTTTATCACCAAATCAGACGTTAGCAACACATCGGGCCAACTTTGGCCACGCATTTTTGCATAGGCGACCGTCCATGGGCCAATGCCTTTGATCGCAAGCCATTGCTCTGGGCTTTGATGATCATCGTGCTCATGACACCACTGACACAAAGCGTGAAGGGTATTTCGCCGTGATTGCGGCATTGGCAACGCAATATCGGCCGCATATGCCATTGCCGGTTCAGGGAAAAATAACCGCTGCTGCGCGCCAATCTGATATTTTTCACCTGTGCTGATGACCCATTGATTCAACAAACGAATGGCCTGTGTCACACTGACTTGCTGCCCGAGAATGGCACGAACCCCCGCTTCAAACATTGAAGCCACCCCGGCGATACGCGTTCCCTCAGTTAAACTCAACGAAGGTGTTAAATGAACTAGCGGCAACAAACGTTGCATGATCGCCTGCGGTTCAGCATCGACGTCTAAAATTCTGCGGATCGTTTGGACTAGCTGGGGTAACAAACGCAAATTGGCGTCGTTTTCTAGGCTAATCTTGACGTGCAAGCAATGCCGCTCTGGCTGTTGATACGCAAAAAATGCACCACGCAAACGGGTTTCAGCCCTACCTATCTGTAGTGTGCGACCATACCCCATCTGGCCATCCTCGCTAAACCATTCCATCCCTTCAACTGCTCGCAATTGAAAGAAAGCCACTAACGCATGCCAGTCATAAGGCGGACGATAGCTCATGGTGAGTGTGAGAGCATGAACATCGCGATTAGCATCCGAATCAGCATTACGGCGTAATGCTGACGGCGTCAAACATAACTGCTGCATAAACACTTCATTAAAGCGCCTGAGACTTCTAAAACCTGATGCAAAGGCAACATCGGTAATCGACAAATTTGTCTGGTGCAACAATTGCTTAGCAAATAATAAGCGGCAATAGTTGGCATATTTAGTGGGTGACACACCGAGTTTTTCAGCAAATAGATGGCGCAGATAACGTGAAGAGATGCCTAGCCGTTCGCATAATGGCTCAAGTAACAGTGCATGGTCACTATCCAACGCAGCTTGTTCAATCAGCGTTACCGCCCGTTTTAAGGTTGTGTCATTTCCCACCCACGCATGAGAACCGGGCGCACTCTCCGGGCGACAGCGTAAACAAGGCCGTAATCCTACGAAGGCAGCTGCGGCAGCACTGGCAAAATATTCTACATTTTGCTCTTTCGGCAACACCGCTGGACAAATGGGCCGGCAATAAATGCCGGTCGTTTTCACCCCGACAAAAAACACACCATCAAAACGCGGATCGCGGCTTAACCTAGCCTGCTGATACATTGGGTGAGTTGCCTTATTCATAAGCAGAATTCATTAACGATATGAATAGCATCAGGTTAGCCAACATCTTATTCTTAAACCAGCGGATTTCGGCAATGAACTTGCTCACGGTAAACTCTGCTGACAATTTGACCTGCCATGCATTCAACATATCCGTTATCCTAGGTTGTCTCATTGAATAACTAAATTTGTCATGATAAATCGCTTACTCGGTCTATTTGAATCTTGGACCAAACCACTACCTAATATTGAGCCCAGCCAACCTCCTCGCGGGCTGTGGGCATTTTGCCGCCATTACACTCAAGGATTTGAGCGGCCATTACTGCTGATGTCACTGCTCACCGCTACGATCGCGGTGCTCGAAGTCTCGCTGTTTGGTTTTATGGGGCAGTTAGTGGACTGGCTAGTAACCAAAAACCCTGAGACTTTGTTGGCGGAAGAAGGAACAACATTGATCGGCATGGGGCTGCTGGTGTTAGTTTTTATTCCGCTATTAACCCTACTCCATGCGCTGATTGTTTACCAAAGCTTGTTAGGCAACTACCCCATGGCGATTCGCTGGCTGGCGCACAAATACCTGCTCAGACAAAGCATTTCCTTTTATCAGAACGAGTTTGCTGGGCGAGTGGCGACAAAAGTCATGCAGACATCGTTAGCCGTACGCGAAACCGTGATGAAGCTGTTAGATGTGCTGATGTACATCTTGGTGTATTTCACCTCGATGGTGGTGATGATGGCTAAAGCCGATTGGCGGATGGTGATCCCTATGGCGTTGTGGCTCACTTGTTACATCTTGCTGCAATGGTTTTTCATTCCGCGCTTAAAAGCTGTGGCCAGCGAACAAGCCGATGCACGTTCAACCATGACGGGTCGTATCGTTGATAGTTATTCCAATATTTCTACCGTTAAACTGTTCGCCCACACACAGCAAGAAGCCAATTATGCGCGCAGCAGCATGCGTGAGTTTTTGGCAACCGTATACCGCCAAATGCGCTTGGTCACCGGCATTAACGTTAGCGTACAGGTATTAAACTATCTTCTGGCGTTCTCCGTGGCGGCGCTGTCAATTTGGTTGTGGATGGACAGCGCGATTACCGTGGGGGCGATTGCCATCGCCGTTAGCCTCGCATTGCGCCTAAATGGCATGTCGCAATGGATCATGTGGGAAGTCAGCGCCTTATTTGAAAACTTAGGCACGGTCTCCGATGGCATGAATACCTTATCGCAAACAGCCAATGTCACCGACGATCCCAATGCGGTGCCACTGAACATCAGCGCAGGAGCCATTCTATTCAATGATGTGTGCTTTGATTACGGTGAAAAAAACGGTGTGCTGAAGCACTTAAACCTAGCGATAAGGCCAGGTGAAAAAATTGGCCTGGTCGGTCGCTCTGGCGCGGGCAAATCAACCTTGGTGAATCTGTTGCTGCGTTTTTATGATATCGAATCAGGCGCCATCTTAATTGATGGCCAAAATATCAAAGATGTCAGCCAAGATTCACTGCGCTCAAATATCGGCATGGTGACCCAAGATACATCACTGCTGCACCGCTCCATTCGTGAAAATATTCTTTACGGCCGCCCGGATGCCTCTGACGCGGAGATGCTGAGTGCGATAGAAAAGGCGCAAGCAAATGAATTCATTGAACAACTGACCGACCCGCATGGAAATCGCGGTCTTGATGCACAAGTTGGTGAGCGCGGCGTAAAACTCTCAGGTGGCCAACGTCAACGGATCGCGATTGCGCGAGTATTACTCAAAGACGCACCGATTCTGGTACTTGATGAAGCGACCTCTGCACTCGACTCTGAAGTTGAAGCCGCTATCCAACAAAGCCTATACCAGTTAATGGAAGGCAAAACAGTTATCGCGATTGCCCACCGATTATCTACGATTGCAGCGATGGATAGATTGATCGTGCTAGATCAAGGTCAAATTGTTGAGCAAGGCTCACATAAAGAGTTGATAGCGCAACAAGGTATCTATGCTCAGCTTTGGCAGCGACAAACTGGGGGATTCTTGGGCGTTGACTAAGTGATGTAAGCATTGGCAACGTAGTACGTCGTTATCTGGCTCCATAGTGTAGTTAGCTGTTTAGGCTCTGTATGATTTGGCTTGCCACCTAATAACATATGTATTACATTTGCAACATTAAGACGCTCTATTCTTAAAGTCTGCGATGGAATGATGTTATGAAAACGATAACGCTAAACTATCCGCAGGAAGCGCCAATTTGTATGGAAACACTTTTAGATTACATCAGCACTTGGCATTTTGGCCGAAGTGTTAAGCAAGATGGCCAGCTAAAAATCACGCTAGATGATGAGATCGTGCAAAGCGAACTGATGATTTTACGCGAACATTTCCCATGGCTTAGCGTACTCGTGGTGAATTGATAAAAAAGCGGACCACACTATTGGGTCCGGTCTTATTACCGACAACATAGAATAGCTTATTAGAGTTCAAATTTCGCCAAATTATCTTGTAACCCATGCGCTAACTTACTGATTTCAGCACAGGCAATCGCGGTTTGCGAGCTACCTTCTGCCATTTCATGAGATGCGCTATTGATTTGTACCACGCTTCTATTCAAGTCTTCTGATACCGCATTCTGTTCGCTACACGCTGTAGCAATTTGGGTACTCATATTGGCGATTTCCAACACCGCATGTTCGATATCCCCTATTTGCGTTTCTGTATTCTGTGCTTGCTTCACACACTCAGAGATACCTTCACGACAGAGTTCAGTTGAATTTCCCATCAGTTTGGATTTTTGTTGTAGCTGCCCCACAATTTCAACAATCTGTTTGGTTGAATCCTGAGTACGTTGGGCTAAGTTTCTAACCTCATCAGCCACTACCGCAAAGCCTCGCCCCTGTTCACCAGCGCGAGCCGCTTCAATGGCCGCATTCAATGCCAATAAGTTTGTTTGCTCTGCAATTCCACCAATCACTTCAACCACAACGTTAATATCGTTTGAGCTTGCTTCTAACTCTCCGGCTATGTGGCCAGTTTCGTTGATGGTTTTAGACACCGTAGCGATAACGCTCATCATTTGCTGGAGTTGACGACTACCTTGCTGAGCTCTACTCGCTGAGCTATTGGCCGCAGCGGCCGCCTGCTCAGTGTTTTGCGCGACTTCAGCAACCGCGGCCTGCATCTGTGTCATCGCCGATGCTACGGAGCTCAATTCCATTTGCTGACTCTGCATGCCTGACGCAGTTTGAGAAGAAATTGCACTTACCTCTTCAACCGCCGATGTCAGTTGAATCGTGGCGTCATTAACTTCCGTCACCAATTCATTAAGATTTTTTTGCATTTTTGCTATTTGGCGCAACAGGTTACCCAACTCATCTTGGCCAAGATCTCGCTCATCTAATCGAGTGTTCAGCTTGCCACTAGCGATTGCGGATGCAAACGCTAATGCTCGCTGAACCGGTTGGCGAATAGAGCGAATAAGGCCTAACGAGGCAAGGACAATCACGGCAATCACGATAATGCCACCAATAGCAGAGACTAAGGTCGTTGTTTTCAACCCCTCCGCCACCGATGTTTCAATCTCGTGTATGGCGTCCATATTGACTTTGATGGCGTCGTTTAAAGTGCTCATTGCCGCAGTATATTGTCCAAAGCTATTCAGTACCGCATCGTTGGCAGGCTGTAGCTGCCCACTCAGCATAAATTGATTGTATTTGGCGGTCGCTTCACGGTAGCTATGCCAATTCTGCTTGAATTTATCTAAAGCTTGAATCTCTGCCGCAGTGAGAGGATACGACTCATATTCAGTTATTTTCGTCGTTACTAAGGCTCTTTTTTTATCTAAATCATCCAGCCAACTACCCAACTGGGGATTTTCAGCGTTAGGAATTAACGAGAACTCATCTTTACGAATATCAGTTAACACCACTTGAATCGATTTGAGCGTACTGATTGAAGGCAAACTTTTGCTGCTAATTGTGTCAACATCAGCCTTCAGATTGGAAAGGCTAACACCCATCACAATACTGATGATAAGAAAAATGAAAAACACCAGAGCAAAACTGCCCCATATCTTTTTCCCAACACTTAGATTGTTAAACATTTGAGGTTCACCTATTCGCTGGTCTTTTTCTAATGATAGTAGGGTTTTATCAGCGTGTTGCAGGAAATTTATATCGAGAACCGACGTTAATTGTCGCCGAAGGCGAACCGCTGAAAGTTAATACAGGGATAACGTCACTCCTTTTCTATTTTAATTGCAATTCGCAATCGAAAAAGCGAATTAAAACTCACTATCTTATTGCTATCATTAAATTTATTTCACTTCTGGATGGCTAAACTATTATTAATAGTATCGTGGCCAGCTTTCAGGTTTAAACGTGTCCAGATCTCGCAGTCGCTTGAGCAACATTCGCAACTTCTACCTGCTGTTCTTCATGACGATTGTAGGGTGGGTCGCACTCGCCTATGTCACGATGGAGCAGTTGATATCAGAGGAAAGCACTTATGCAGAACTGATTAATATCAGCGGCAAACAGCGAATGCTGTCGCAACGCGCGACGCTTTATGCCATGACATCACGCTCAAATGATGAGCTTACCGCAAAAAGAGAGGTATCTAACGCACTTCGAGAAATGTTAGCTAACCACGAATTCATTCTCGATAATTCATCAACGTCAGTAGTCGAAAAATATTTTTTTTCTGAGCCTTACGTTATAGATGAAACATTGAAAGTGTTTATTGACACGACGAAAAGGCTGACCTTCGGTGCGGATGATTTTGATATTAACAACACCTTAAAAACGTCAGATGAACTTCTTAAGAAACTAGACGCAGCAGTCAATGAATATCAACGCGATGCAGAAGTTATCAGCACACAACTGTTAGAACGTGAACTACTCATTTTAGTTGGCTCAATTGTCACTTTGTCCTTGGAATACCTGTTTCTATTTCTGCCTATCTTTAGAGAGCTTAAAGAAAACGAACAGCAGTTAGTTAAAGCCAATGAAACATTTGACAAAATTGTTCGTAACTCGCCGGATGGAACGCAGATAATCTCCCGAGATGGAAAATTAAAGTTTTACAGTGATTTATCCAGGCAACGCTTAGGCTACACCGATGAAGAAATGCTCAACCTGCGCATTGCCGATTGGGATTGTGGCTTATCTGCGCTGGAAATAGATCTCCTAGTAAAATCACTGTCGTACAATGAAACCTCCCTGTTTGAAACCAAGCATCGAACCAAAAATGGCGACACTTACGATGCACTAATAAGCGCAAAACTAATTGATCTTGATGGCGAACCCTATATCTATGCCTCAGTGAAAGACATCACCCATCTCAATCAAATGCGGCGACTAAGCAATATTGATGCGTTAAAGCTTCGTGTGGCCGCAGAATCCGCCAACATGGGGATTTGGGAGTGGGATTTAAGCTCAGGGAAAGCCATTTGGGATCATAAAATGTGTCAAATCTTTGAAGTCAAGGCGCCTTTATCCTTCGAAGAGTGGCAAAGTTATATCGTGGAAGATGATAGAGCGAGAGTCGTTCGAGAAATTCAAGATGCACTAGACACTAATGGCTCGTTTCGAACCGATTACTGCGTACAATTGCCGAATGGAATACGCAAGCGACTCGAATCCTCCGCGAAACCCATGCTGGATGACGAAGGTAATGTGACGTTGCGAGTGGGCACGATACGCGATATCTCCGACGCCTATAGAAATAACATGCAACTCAAAACACTCAATTACCAACTGAGTCAGGCGCAAGCGTTAGCCAAAATTGGCCATTGGGAATTTAATCACATCACCCAAGAGCTATATTGGTCAGATGAAATCTATACGATTTTTTCTATAGATCGCGAGAAAGTAAAACCCTCTCTCAACCTTTACCTGTCGTCGATTCATCCCGACGATAGGCCGGCCTTCGATGATATCTACCAAACATCCATTAGGACAAAAAAACCTTACGACGTAACCCACAGATTCGTGCTTTCGGATGGCAGCATTAAGTTTGCTCGAGAAATTGGCCAGACGGTTTTTTCAATAGATGGCAAACCAAAACGCACGATGGGCACGGTTCAAGACGTTACCGAGCAACAGCTGAGTCAAATCAAGTCGGAGCATCATTTAAACTTAATTGACCAGTACATTATCACCTCGGAAACCGATCTCAATGGCGTCATTACTGACGTATCGAGTGCTTTCTGTAAACTCTGCGGTTACTCAAAAGAAGAACTTATTGGTAACACCCACAAGATGCTAAGCCATCCAGATACGCCAAGGTTCTACTATGAGGCGCTTTGGAAAGCGTTACTCAGAGGCGATACATGGCATGGAGAAATACAAAATCGAGACAAGTCGGGTCAATGCTACTGGCTCGCGTCGACCTACTCTCCTAGCGTTAATGCCTTTGGCCAAATCGTCGGTTATATGGAGATCAGTCAAGACATTACCGCCAGAAAGTTAGCTGAAGACCTGTCGATTAAAGACCAATTAACTGGTCTTTATAACCGGCTGCACATCGACCGCATGTTGGCAATAGAAGTTGAACGTTCACGTAGATATGGTGGCGCGCTATCGCTGATATTACTCGATATCGATCATTTCAAATCAATCAATGACACTTATGGTCACCTTGAAGGTGACCAAGTGCTCAAGCATTTAGCGCGATTACTGCAAAGCTATTGCCGCAAATCAGACTGTGTGGGGCGCTGGGGAGGCGAAGAGTTTATCGTGATTTGCCCAAACACTAATAGCAAAGCAGCCAATGTGTTAGCTGAGAAGTTACGCCAAGCGATTGCAGAACAGCACATACCCACTGTCGGACATATCAGTGCAAGCTTTGGTGTGACAGAAAGGGGAAGCGATGAAACAAATTTTAAATATCTAATTGAACGCGCAGATAAAGCCCTTTATCAAGCCAAAGATCAAGGGCGTAATAAGGTCGTGGTTGGATTAATACAGGTTACCCCAGCACAACAGGTAGAAATGAGTAACAATGATGACAAGCAATGACAACAGATTACTTACCCAAATCACCGAGATCTTCGATAGATGCAAAGTGGCCATGTCATCCAGTTGAATTTCAAGCATAAAAAAACCGCCGTAAAGGCGGTTTTAAATTTGGCATCCCCTAGGGGATTCGAACCCCTGTTACCGCCGTGAAAGGGCGGTGTCCTAGGCCTCTAGACGAAGGGGACCCTGGACTTCACTTTTTAACGAAGTGACAAACGATTTGGTGGAGCTAGACGGGATCGAACCGTCGACCTCTTGCATGCCATGCAAGCGCTCTCCCAGCTGAGCTATAGCCCCGAAATTCTGTTCAACACAAAACTTCAGAAAATGTGGCATCCCCTAGGGGATTCGAACCCCTGTTACCGCCGTGAAAGGGCGGTGTCCTAGGCCTCTAGACGAAGGGGACCCCGGACTTAAGCATTTATACTCCGCTTAAAAAGAGTTTGGCATCCCCTAGGGGATTCGAACCCCTGTTACCGCCGTGAAAGGGCGGTGTCCTAGGCCTCTAGACGAAGGGGACCCATGGACCGTGTTTTACTTCGCTGCCGAAGAACTTGGCTTTATACTCTGCCCTGTTAGAGAGTTTGGCATCCCCTAGGGGATTCGAACCCCTGTTACCGCCGTGAAAGGGCGGTGTCCTAGGCCTCTAGACGAAGGGGACCCATGGACCGTGTTTTACTTCGCTGCCGAAGAACTTGGCTTTATACTCTGCCCTGTTAGAGAGTTTGGCATCCCCTAGGGGATTCGAACCCCTGTTACCGCCGTGAAAGGGCGGTGTCCTAGGCCTCTAGACGAAGGGGACCCTGGACTGCGACCAATTTGGTGGAGCTAGACGGGATCGAACCGTCGACCTCTTGCATGCCATGCAAGCGCTCTCCCAGCTGAGCTATAGCCCCGTGGTCGCTTCACACCCATTAACCGGAAGTTTTCACCGCCATGTCCCTGAGTGCGAGGCGCATTCTATGCATGACACCGAAATGTGTCAACGCATTTTTTAGGAATTTATTCTGCTTGCTACAAATTCAACCGCTTTGGATATTCTTTGCTCGCAACGGGTTTTCCCAATGAGAAACAGCGTGATATCCAGAGATGGTGATTGGCCAGCACCGGTAACGGCTACACGCAGTGGCATACCTACTTTGCCCATGCCAACGTCGAGTTCCGTCGCTGTTGCTTCAATGGCGTCATGAATTGCTTCAGGCGTCCATTCAGTGAGTGCAGCTACTTTTTGTTGCACTAACTTCAATGGCTCTAACGCAACACCGCGCAGATGCTTCTTAGCCGCAGCTTCTTCAAACTCTTCAAAGTCCTCATAGAAGTAACGACTCGACGCCGCCAGTTCTTTTAAGGTCTTGGCACGCTCAGCAAGCGCCGTCACTACATCTTTCAATGCTGGGCCATTGCTGGTATCGATGTTCTGATCTTTCATGTGCCACTCAAGGTGTGATGCCACATATTCAGGATCAGCCGACTTAATATAATGTTGGTTCAACCACAGCAGTTTTTCTGTGTTAAAGGCAGACGCTGCTTTGTTGATGTCATCCAGCTTGAAGAACTGCACCATTTCATCAATCGAGAAGATTTCTTGATCGCCATGAGACCAGCCCAAACGCACCAAATAGTTCAACAAGGCTTCGGGTAAGTAGCCATCATCACGGTATTGCATCACACTGACCGCGCCGTGACGTTTTGACAACTTAGCACCGTCGTCACCAAGGATCATCGCCACGTGCGCATATTCAGGGATAGGAGCACCCAATGCTTGCAGAATATTGATCTGTTTGGGGGTGTTATTGATATGGTCTTCACCACGAATTACGCAGGTGATGCCCATATCCCAGTCATCAACCACTACACAGAAGTTATAGGTAGGTGTGCCATCGGTACGGGCAATAATCAAATCATCCAACTCTTGGTTAGAGATTTCGATACGTCCACGTACGTGATCATCAAACACTACGCTACCGTCGAGCGGATTTTTAAAGCGAACCACATAAGGCTCGTCGGTGTCACGCGGTGCATGATCACGGCAACAACCATCATATCCCTGACGTTCGCCTTTTGCCGCTTGCTCTTCACGTAATTTTTCTAAACGTTCTTTTGAGCAGTAACATTTATAGGCAGTGCCCTCTTCCAGCATTTTGCCAATCAACTCTTTATAGCGGTCGAAACGCTTAGTCTGGTAGTACGGACCTTCATCCCAATTCAGGTTTAGCCATTCCATCCCTTCTAAAATGGCATCGACAGCTTCCTGAGTCGAACGCTCCAGATCCGTGTCTTCAATACGCAATACGAATTCGCCGTTATTGGCACGAGCATGTAGCCAAGAATAAAGGGCTGTGCGAGCACCGCCCACATGGAGATAGCCGGTTGGGCTAGGAGCAAAACGCGTCTTGATGGTCATAATCGAGCTTAAACCTTGATTTATTAAGAAGCCTACGCTGAGGCGAAAGATAAGGCCGATATTCTATCAGCCCTCGAACAAAAAGGGCAAAATTCCACAATAACAAGATCTGCATCACACTTGGCATTTTCACAACCAGTCAGATGTGTGGAAATCCACACATTGACACCGTATTTGTGATTCAAATCTCGCACAAATAATAAAATAGTGTGATGGTCATCAATTAACCTACACTTTAATAACCAATGAGTTACATACTGTTAAACAAATTGGCCTGTAACTTGCCTTTAGTGTTTCAACCATTGGGGAATTTAGTGGTTTTCCCGGGTCAGATACGTAGTGATGGGGCACGTGTCTAAACAACTTAAAAAGTGTCAGAAGGATAACCAAGATGACTATAAGAAATACCAAGCACATCAGTTTTATCTCACAACCGCTGAAAACTATCGCTATGGCAGCATTTGCTGTTGGGGCAATGGCGACAAGTTTTATTGCTGCAGCTGAACCGGTAGAGATTAAGTTCTCGCACGTGGTTGCAGAAAACACACCTAAAGGCCAAGCTGCTTTGAAATTTAAAGCCTTGGTTGAAGAACGTTTACCAGGCGAATATACCGTTAGCGTATTCCCTAACTCACAATTGTTTGGTGACAACAACGAATTGGCTGCACTGCTGCTGAACGACGTTCAATTTGTGGCGCCATCCCTGTCTAAGTTCGAGCGTTACACCAAGCGTTTACAACTGTTTGATCTGCCGTTCCTGTTTAAAGACATGGATGCAGTTGAAAAATTCCAAACGAGCGATGCAGGTCAATCACTGCTGAGTTCAATGAAGCGCAAAGGCATTGAAGGTATGGGTTACCTGCACAATGGTATGAAGCAGTTCTCTGCTAACGATCCAATGACCTTACCTAAAGATGCATCAGGCAAAAAATTCCGCGTAATGGCCTCTGACGTGCTTGCGGCTCAATTCGATACCCTTCAAGCAACTGCAGTTAAAAAACCATTCTCTGAAGTGTTTACCCTGCTGCAAACCCGCGCGATTGATGGTCAAGAAAACACTTGGTCAAATATCTACTCTAAAAAATTCTATGAAGTACAGTCTTACATCACTGAAAGTAATCACGGCGTTTTGGATTACATGGTCGTGACCTCTTCTGCATTCTGGAAAGGCTTACCTGCTGACAAACGTAAAGTGATCAAGCAATGTTTGGATGAAGCAATTGCCTTCGGTAACAAGCTGGCTGCTGACAAAAATGCTGAAGACCGTCAACTGATCGTTGATTCAGGTGTAACTAAAGTGGTTGAGCTGTCTGACAGCGAACGCCAAGCTTGGATTGATGCAATGAAGCCAGTATGGAAACAGTTCGAAGATCAAATCGGTAAAGACATGATCGATGCTGCTGTTGCAGCAAACAAATAAGTAAAACTATAAATGTCCCGGGGGTGAATTAGCCCCCGTTTCCGACTGGGGATCGAATTATGCTTTCTCGTATTTTCGCTTACTTTGAGGAAGGTGTGCTCAACCTGACAATCTCCCTCATGACCATCCTCGTGTTTGTTGAAGTAGTTGCACGCTTTTTCTTCAACACCGGGTTTCTATGGATTCAGGAACTGACGCTGACATTGGCGGGCTGGTTTGTACTCTTTGGTATGTCCTATGGCGTTAAAGTGGGCGCGCATATTGGGGTTGATGCCTTTGTGAGTAAACTTCCCAAAACTGGGCGAAAAGTTACTGCGTTGATAGCCGTCACTATCTGTATAGCCTACTGTGGCTTGTTCTTAAAAGGCAGCTGGGATTACTTATCTCAAATGTACGCTGTGGGTATTCCAATGGAAGATCTTCATCTTCCTAAAGCACTGGTTGACAGCATTGACCCAGATAAACTCTGGGATATCTGGAAAATCGACGCTGAAGATCCGGCAGTACCGCTGTGGATTTCGCAAAGCATTCTGTTGATTGGTTTTGTAATGCTGACATGGCGCTTCGTTGAATTAATGATCGCGATTATCACCAACCGTTCTCTTGGCTTCGCCTTCCACGATGAAGCAAAAGAAAGTATGCATCTAGCGGATGAAATCAAAGCTGAAGAAAACGCTGATGCCACTTCTAAGACCAAACAAGATCAATAGGTAACGCCATGACTATTGCGACTCTTTTTATCGTTTTATTCTTCTGTATGCTGCTTGGCATGCCGATCGCGATTGCGCTTGGTTTCTCCAGCATGCTGACAATTTTGTTGTTCTCGAACGACTCACTTGCTTCTATCGCGTTAAAACTCTACGCCTCTGCGTCAGAGCATTACACTTTGCTGGCGATTCCGTTCTTCATTTTGTCCTCAGCATTTCTGTCAACTGGCGGTGTTGCTCGACGTATTATCGATTTCGCCATGGACAGCGTCGGCCACATTAAAGGTGGCTTGGCAATGGCGTCGGTAATGGCATGTATGCTGTTCGCGGCGGTATCGGGGTCATCACCTGCAACGGTAGCGGCAATTGGTTCAATCGTTATCGTGGGTATGGTAAAAGCCGGTTACCCAGAGAAATTTGCCGCTGGCGTTATCACCACCTCAGGCACACTGGGGATCCTTATTCCACCGTCAATCGTGATGCTGGTTTATGCAGCAGCAACCGAAGTATCAGCCGCCAAAATGTTTATGGCGGGTTTGATCCCAGGTTTGATGATGGGCGGTCTATTGATGGTGGCGATTTACATCACCGCGCGTGTTAAAGGTTTGCCTTCTCGTCCATTCCCAGGCTTTAAACAATTAGGTATCTCCAGCGCCAAAGCGATCGGCGGCCTGATGCTGATTGTGATTGTACTTGGCTCAATCTACGGCGGTGTAGCATCACCTACCGAAGCCGCGGCCGTTGCCTGTGTTTACGCGTATGCCGTTGCTGTGTTTGGCTACCGTGATATCGGCCCACTGAAGAATGTGGCTTGGCGTAAACAAGGTGAAAACCTAGGTAGTGCGATTGGCCGTAACCTATGGCATATGGCGTTAGGTTTAATCAAAACGCCAGCGGATAAAGAAGTCCGTACCGTGGTACGTGATGGCGCCAAAGTGAGCATCATGCTGCTGTTCATCATTGCCAACGCGATGCTGTTCGCGCACGTACTGACTACTGAGCGTATTCCGCACACCATTGCAGAAACCATCGTAGGTTGGGGATTGCCAGCGTGGGGATTCTTAATCATCGTGAACTTGCTGTTGCTGGCCGCAGGTAACTTCATGGAGCCATCTGCAATTCTGCTTATTATGGCGCCAATCTTGTTCCCAATTGCAGTTCAGTTAGGTATCGACCCGATCCACCTTGGTATCATCATGGTGGTGAACATGGAGATTGGTATGCTAACACCGCCGGTGGGGCTCAACCTCTTTGTGACGGCGGGGATAACGGGCAAGAGTATCGGCTGGGTAATTAAGTCCTGTGTACCTTGGTTACTGCTGCTGTTAATGTTCTTAGTATTGATCACTTATGTTCCAGCGATTTCACTGGCATTGCCAGACTACCTCGGTAACCTGCGCGGATAATATCCCTTGAAAAATCCGCACGTTTCGGCGAGTCTTGATCAGACTCGCCGTTCTTCAGGGCTTCCGCTAGATATGCAACCTCAGGTTTCTCTTCGTAAACGTCTTAGTATTAGTTTGATAATGCTGCTGGGACTGTGTGCGACCTTAGCGACAACCTATTGGTATCATCTAGAACAAGGATTTGCCCGGATCCAGCCGCTCGCGAACCGTCAGTTAACTGAAGTCATTAACTTTATTGATGGCGCGTTAATCCGCTACGAAAGTATTCCCCATGTGTTATCAACAAACCCTATGTTAGCCAGTGCCCTTGCCCATAGTGATAACCTTGAAGAAATCCGTCATATCAATCGCTATTTTGAAGAGATCCAACACGTTACCGAAGCCTCGGATATCTATTTACTAAATAGCCATGGTGATGCAATTGCTGCCAGTAACTGGCAGAAATCCTATTCCTTTATCGGACAAAATTATGCCTTTCGCCCCTACTACACCGAAGCGATTGCCGGACGATTAGGCAGTTATTACGCGGTAGGGACGTCATCGGATACGCGCGGTTTTTATTTCTCATACCCGATTGTAGAAAAAGGCAAAGTGCTCGGTATTATCGTCGTCAAAGTGGATATCGCCGATATTGAAGAGCAACTGACTGGGCTCGCCAAAGCAGGCCAATATGAACTTGCGATTAGTGGCTTGGATCATGTGATATTTCTGGCAAGCATGGACAGTTGGCGACTGAAATCACTGACACCGCTAACAGATGAAGCGCAAAATGAAATTTATCAGAGTCGCCGTTATGCCAATCGCATCATCTCAGCGCTGAGCGTAAAACCACCTTATGACATCACGCACAGCAATAACCGCGCACTCTATCATATCGCCCATGATGATGGACGAGAGGAGTTTCTCGACACCCGCGGCACGATGATTAAAGCCGGATGGGACGTGCATGTGCTGACGCCGGTAAAGCCGTTATACGCCTCGTTACCACTGACATTATTACTCGCCGCCAGCGTGTTTTTACTACTTGGCTTGGGGTTGATGTTTAGCTTAGAGCGCCGCAAAAACATGCGCCGAATGCAGCAGGCCCATAATCTGTTGGAGATGCGGGTTAAAGAACGCACCCAAGAATTAGAAAGTGCCAATATTAAACTGCAAGAAACTCAAGATGAGTTAGTACAAGCGGCAAAACTAACGGTCATCGGCAGTCTATCTGCCAGTATCAATCACGAAATCAACCAACCACTTGCCGCATTACGCAGCTATGCGCAAAACACGCAAACACTGCTGCAGCGTGACATGCAGGACAAAGCCAAAGAAAACCTAAGTACGATTATCTCTCTGGCTGATCGTCTTGCTGAAATTGTGGCGCAATTTAAGAGCTTTACGCGTAAGAGCCAGGGGCAAGAAAAAGCCAATTCGCTCAACGACACCTTAGGTGAAGCACTGACGATTGTTAACCCCGAAATCGTCAAGCAGCATATTGAACTTCGGCTGTCATTGCCTGAGCAGCCCGTCAGTTTTTTTGGTGACAAAGTGCGCCTACAGCAGGTGTTGGTCAATATCATTAGCAACGCTATTGTTGCGATGCAACAGGTGGATTATCGTTTACTCACCATCAGCGTGACACAATCTGATAAACTGCAAATCCAAATAAAGGATTCAGGTCCTGGTGTGCACGAGAGCCAAATGGAAAAGATATTTGAGCCTTACTTCACCACCAGCCAACGACAAGGGTTGGGACTAGGACTATCCATCTCAAGGCGTATTATCGAATCGATGAACGGCACCATTAGCGTCGCCAATGCAGCTGAAGGTGGCGCAGAGTTTGTCATTTTACTGCCGTTATGTCCGGAGAATAACCAAGGATGATCGACAATCCATACACAGTACTGATCCTCGATGATGAACCCCATATCGGTACCGTATTGACTCAACTCTTTGAGCTTGAGGGCATTCCAGCAAAAGCCAGCACGCAACCGCAAGAAATTATTAAACTCATCCAGCCTAATTGGCCGGGCGTGGTCATTACTGATGTGAATATGCCGAGCACCGATGGCATTCGTGTGATGCAGCAAATCATGCAGCAAGACGCGGATATTCCAGTTATTCTCATCACCGGGTTTGGTGACATCGCGATGGCGGTTAGCGCGGTTAAGCAAGGGGCTTATGATTTCCTTGAAAAGCCGTTTAATAACGAACACATCTTGGATGTCGTCAAACGCGCGTTAGAAAAGCGTACGCTCACCTTAGAAAACCGCTCGTTAAAGCGTGAATTAGAGTCTCAAAGTTCGCCGGGACCACGTATTTTGGGTAATAGCCCAGGCATGCTGCAAATGAAACGCATCATCCACCAAGTGCTTGATACGCCAGCAGATATATTAATTGAAGGCGAAACCGGCACCGGCAAAGAGCTGGTTGCCCGATATCTGCATGACCATAGCCCTCGTGGCAACGCTAACTTTGTTGCTATCAACTGCGGTGCGATACCTGAAACCATCATCGAAAGTGAACTCTTTGGTGCTGAAGCAGGCGCGTTTACTGGCGCAGACAAAATGCGCGTGGGTAAGTTTGAGTTTGCTAATGGCGGTACAATTTTTCTCGACGAAATTGAAAGCACGCCAATGGCATTGCAGGTCAAACTGCTGAGGGTATTGGAAGACCGCAAAGTGGTACGCCTTGGCTCCAACAAAAGTATCGACCTCGACATTCGAGTGATTGCCGCCACCAAAGTGGACTTGAAATCACTCTGCGATCAGGGCGATTTCCGTCATGATCTGTATTACCGACTCAATCTGGTGACCGTGGCGATTCCCCCACTACGGGAGCGCCGTGAAGATATTCCGCTCCTTTTCCTACATTTTGCCCGCGTTGCGTCAGCGCGTTACCACAAAGAGCTGATCGCGCTCGATACCGAACATCGTGCACGATTAAGTACCTATGAATGGCCTGGTAACGTACGCGAGCTTAGAAACCTCGCTGAACGTTATGTGTTATTAGGTGAAGAAGCCGCATTTTCTGGCGCGATTGCCAATAACGATAAACTCCACAGCGGTATGTCATTGACCCAACGGGTGGAGTTTTTTGAACGGGTATTGATTGAAGATGCCCTAAGTCATAACAAGGGCTCGATTAAAAACACCATGGAGCAGCTAGAACTGCCCCGTAAAACCCTTTACGACAAAATGCGAAAGTATGGGTTAGAAAGAAAAGATTTCATCAACGATGAGCTTTAACAGAATCTAACAAACGGGATGCGGCAACATCGCCTGACGTTGCCGATATCCCAAGCGCCAGACAAACACCGCAATTAAGCTTAACAGCACCATAGAGCCGGTGATCACCCCTGCCCATCCTGAGTGTTGCCAAAACAACATTAAGTAAGGTCCGCCTGCAGCAGCACCGAGATAATAACAGCATAGATACAGTGATGTAGCCTTCGCCCGATGCGTTGTCGCCCGCAGCGCCACAAACGAGTTACAGCAGCTATGCGTGACAAAGAAGCCGCAACTACTCAGCAGAAATCCAATGCAAATCGCCACTTCGGTATCAAACAAGGTAACTAACGAGCCCACCAACATCATCGCTAATGAGATGCGATATAACGGCAGTTGCCCATGCTGACTTATCCACCGTGCTGTAAAGTAAGACGCAATGGTACCGCTGGAATAACAGAGAAAAATAAGCGTGACTTGAAAGCGACTCCAGTTAAATGCGTCCATCAAATGCAACTGAATAAAACTGTATTGGTTCACCATCATCATGAAGGTGATACCACCAATCAAATAAGCCAGCCGCATCTGACTATCGCGCAAGTGGTGCATAAATCCGGCAATGTCTTTTTTGAAATTAAGCCGTTCAGACCATGATTGACGAATGTGCTCTCGTTTGACGGCATCACGGGTTCTTGACAGCAGATAATGCGTCACCCCAACGCCGACAATACTGAACAACAAACACACCAACATCGCCGATTGCCAATCAAACAATTGCGACATTGCACCGCCCAGCAACCGCCCAACAATGCCGCCAAAGCTGTTAGCCGTAATATAGACTGCCGCCGCAGTAAGCATGATTTGTGGTTTAAGCTGCTCTTTGAAGTAAGCCATAGCTATCGCGGGCAGCGAGGCCAACAGCCCCCCTTGCAGGAACCGAACAAACAGCAAAGTCTGAAAATCATCAATAAAAACCAGCAGTAAATTGGAAAGCGCTAAAGCCCATAAGCTCACCACGATTGGACGATGACGCCCGACTCTGTCAGACACCACCGCATAAACCAGTAGACTCAACGCCAACGTAAAGCTCGTAACCGAGAGCACTAAGGTTGAACGCGCGCTGGTGACCTGAAAATGTTCAGCAATCAGCGGCAACATCCCTTGCATCATGTACAAGTTGATATAAATCACCAGCGAAGCAATACACAGCGCCCATACCAGTCGCAAATCGCGCACTCGACGCCGAGCGGTCATATTCATTAGTCATGCCTAAAAAATCAGTATGACCAAAGCATAGCAGTGGATATTGGATAACAATAATAGATAAAAAATATCAAACTGATTAATTTTTGTTATATTTAATTTTTATTAGCCAAATAAGAGAGTTGCGATGGAGATCCGCCAGCTACGTCACTTTTGCGCCTTGATCAAATATGGCAGTTTTACCAAAGCAGCAGAAAAACTCGACATAGCCCAACCCGCCTTGAGCCAAAGTCTTAAACGACTCGAACAAACACTTGGTGTCACCTTAGTTCAACGCCAAGCGCGAAAACATGCAGGCGTGATCAAGCTAACCGCTGAGGGCCAAGTGCTCAAACAGCACGCGGATTTAATTCTGCAACAAGTGTCTCAAGCCGAAAGTCATATTCGTCAAATGGCCGATTTGAGTCGTGGTGAAGTACGGGTCGCGGTACCTGGCATGCTGGGGTCGTTTTATCTTCCCACACGGTTAATGGCATTCAGGCATCAATACGAGAATTTAAAGCTGAGTTTGTTTGAAGGTGGAACCCGAGACGCCTTGAAAATGCTCGAACAGCACGAGGTCGATATTGCCATCATCACCAAATCCGATCTCAAACCCGAGTTTGATTCCTGCGTATTAATTAATGAAGAAATTGTGGTTGCGGCTGCCTTTGATCATCCCTTATCAGAACACACCTCCGTAACCATGGAGCAATTCTTTGAACATGAACTGGTAATGTTTAAGCCAGGCTATTATCACCGTGAATGGATGCTCAATCGCGCCAATGCTCTTGGGCTTACGCCAAGAATCGCCTTCGAGACCAACCTCATAAACCTGATTAAACAAGTGGTTCAACAAGGATTTGCCGTCGCAACGCTGCTGAAAATGGTGGTGCAACCCAAAGATAACATCAACACTATTTCTCTCGATCCACCCGTCTATGTTGAGCTACATATCGCCTGGAAAAAACATCGCCCGCTCAGTCAAGCTGACCAAGCATTCGTGAACTTCTTGCTAGAGAATAGGTAAAACAGCAATCAACGAACGTACAGGTAAAAAAGTCATCAAATTGCTCGCTAACGCAAGGATGGCAAAACCCAAATTCCTACATTTAAGCTATTGCTGAAATAGATGAATATTTAATACCGCATTATTTATGTGTGTTTATCAAGTTAATATTTCCGACGTTAAACGTGATGAAGGTTTTATTTTCTATAGAATCAATACACAAATCTCACCACGGGTAATTTTTTAAGATTAAATTAATAAAATAGCTATTATTTTAAGCTTTATTTACAAAAATCTAATTCATCTATTTTTGTAATATTGCCATAAATTCCCACAAGTACAAAATGTACCCACCAAACATGATAACAATCACAAAACGACCTCCAACCAAATTATAATATTTTTCGCGGAGGTAGCCACTATGTCAGAAATTGAAAACAAAATAATTGAATGCGCATCCCAGCTAATATCATTAGAGGGGCTATCCTCATTTTCATTCACAAAACTGGCTAAAATGTGCTGTTGCTCAAAATCAACACTCTATTCAAATTTTGACAGTAAAGAAGATCTCATCATTGGCATTTATATCAAAAAGGTGGATGAGATTGTTGCATTCAACAAATGCATCATTGCCAACCCACAATTTAGTGCTGCAGAAAAATTAATAATGGGCTGTATGTACGACGTAGTACGTGTAGCAATGGACTATAAATCTTCAGACAGAGTCTCTTTAATTGCTGCCACCGCGCAAATCTACCAATTCGCGTCAAAACACTTACTCTGTCGATTAAAGGAATCATTACTGGCACTGAATGAAACATTTAACCAGATTGAACAAGAACTGGTTTCAAATTGTAATTTGAAAGAAGATCGAATCCACCAAGCCCTTAAGACTTATCGACTACAAGCTAGAGGCATTGTAAGTTGTGTTTCAAACAAAATATATGTAGAAAACTGCATTTCATCGACGATTGAAGAACTTTATGATGGATTCGTATCAATCATTGCACCAGAAATAATTGAAAATACATCTATTTCATTTTTGGATTGTTTCGAAATTATCAATAAAAACTTAAAAAACAGATGTAATACAGACATCTAAATTTAAACAATAAAAATCAGTTTCAAATCTCATGGTTTAAAAAAACCTTGAGGGCTAGTAATGCTCAAAATTAGTTGAATTGGATTTAAGAGTTAATTGTTACTGCACGTTGCAGTAAAAGTCATGTCACTGAGAAGTTAGATATTTTGGGGAATAATATGAAAGCTTACAAATTTGCTATTGGGCTTATCGCACTGTCATGCACTAGCGCTTACGCAGCTGATGGATTTTACGGTGAAGCCAATGTTATGGCCAGTTGGAAAACAGGCTTAGATCAGCAGACCGGTATCGCAACTGGCTATGCGGGTTACAAAGATGGTCTGAAAATCAAAGATATTGGCGTAGATTACCAACTAGAAGGCTACTATGCTGCAAGTGGAGATCGTTTTGTAAATACAACAGAAAGTGATGAATTTTCGATTCGTGTTGCTTCATTAGTATTTAAAACCGACTTAGGTGCATTATATGTTGGTAAAGGTTATTCCGGTGCTTACATGAACCTTTACAAACGTGTCGATATTCATCCATTCACTAACACCGAACAATATTCAATGAATAGAATGTTGTTCAAACAAGGGAAATACTCAGACAATATCATTGCCTATATCTCACCATGGTACAACTCTTCACTAGGTGACTTTCAGGCTAAAGTTGCTCTGGTAAACCCACATTGTAGAGATCATGCAAATGATGATGTTCTAGTTGGTCGCTTATTGTACAAAAACGGTAAATTCAATGCTGCAATTAACCTTAACAGAATTGATGAAAATTTTAGTGGCAATCCAAATAACCATACCTATAACCGTTATTCTGTTGGTGTTGATTACTCATTCGACCATATCACTATCGCCTATACTGGTGAATTTAGTAAAAGCGCTTTTTATGGTGTAACTACTGAAGGCTACGACGAGCAAGTCCACACAGTTGCAGTCACCACAACAGTTGATGACTTTAAATATGGTGTGTCTTACCAATTACGAAATTCAGACTATGAGATAAATGATGATATCGGATTAGCCATTGGCAGCATTACTTACGCATACGATAAAAGTTTGGATTTCATGATTGAGTATGCAACTTATACTGGTAGCAATGAATATTTAGACTACGCAGAAGATCATTCATTTACGGTTGGTGCTCGCTTCAAGTTCTAGATTACAAGCTAACACTTACATTTTAAAAACTTAATTCATATTTTGCTTCAACAGAAGCAAATAGGATAGTTACGCTTAAATTTATACCGATATTAATTAATATCTAAATTGATATCTAATTGTAACTAATATGGTGAAATTATGATAAATTCAAAAACAGATCTTTCAAGAAGAAGTTTTATTAAAGGAATAGGCGCCACAAGTATCGCCGTTGGGACGTCTGCAGTTTTCAGTGAGTCAGCAGAAGCCAAAGATGTCGTTAAAGCCCCAGAAAATGTATATGAATCGGTTTTAGGTGACGACGTAAATTGCATCTATGTCAAAAAAGGTGATTTTAACGGACCTAAAGGCCCTATCGGCTTCGAAAATCGACAAATAGCAAAAAGCGAAATCACTAAAGAATATAACTGTGATGTTGCTGTCGTCGGCGGCGGTATTTCAGGACTGATTGCAACATTAAAAGCCGCTGAAGAAGGCGCAAAAGTTGTTTTAATTGAAAAAATGACGGAAGGCCGCGGGGCATTTGAATGCTTTGGCTCAGTAAACTCTCGTACCCAACGCGAAGCTGGCGTAAAAACAGATAAAGCAGTTTTGCTGGGTGAAATGCATCGTTCTGCAAGTTATCGGATTGGTCCAGATGTGGTCAGAACCTACGTTGAAAAATCTGGCGAAGCCACTGACTTTATGGAACAGATGTTCAAAAAAGGTGACAAGGGATTTGTGATTGCACCAATGCCTTTGCGTCCAAAATACCCTAATACGGGCGCTCCCGTGATTGATGCGGAGTGTATGTTCTACAACACCCCAGGACTTCCAAAAGATGTACGTTTTAGAAGTGGTCATGTCGGTGTTTACATCATCCAAGACTTAACAAATACCGCGAAAAAACATCCAAACGTTACCGCCAAATACAGTACACCTGCAGCGCAATTGATCACCGATAAATCTGGTCGTGTTACCGGCGTGATTGCTAAAGAAGATGGTAAATATATTCAAATTAATGCGAAAAAAGGTGTGATTCTGGCAACGGGCGGTTATGACGCTAACCCAGAAATGATGAAAGCCTATCTGCGTCCTGAAGACTACTCTTCCGCCTCTTGGTGGAACCCATGTTGGGGCACAACCGGTGACGGTCACATGATGGGTCTTAAAGTCGGTGCAGCGATGGATCCCGTGCCACACGCAGTGATGAATTTTACCTTCGGTAGCCCAGAGTCATTCCACATTCCTGCGGTGCGTACACTCCGAGCGATGGGGTTATACGCAGTGGTTAACGATGACGGTGAACGTTTTGTTCGTGAAGACGCAGCCTTCCAATCTATTTCCAATGCAACCAACCGACAAGCAACCTTTGGTAAAAAAAGCTGGCTGTTATTTGACGACACCATGATCTCTAAAAATAAAGAGATCTTTGATAAAGCCATCGCGGCCTTTGCACAGCTAAAAACAAAGGGTTGGTTATTTGAAGCAAACTCTGCAGCAGAGCTGGAAGCCGTAATGAAGATGCCAAAAGGCAACTTGGTCAACACCATCAATAAATTCAATGCCTTCAAAAAGGCTGGCGTAGACCAAGACTTCAACCGCGATATGGAATTTGCCAAAGAATTTGACGGTAAAAAATATTACGCCTTGGTTTGTAACAGCGTCATTCTCGCTACTGTAAGCGGCTTGATCATCGACGAACATGGCCGTGTATTGAATAGCAAAGGCAATGTAATTGAAGGGCTTTATGCTGCAGGTAACGCTTCTGGTGACTTCTTCTCTGGTAATTACCCTCGCCACATTCCTGGTACTTCTATGGGCCGAGCAATCACCTTTGGCTATCTGTCTGCACTACACGCTGTAAAAGGAGCTTAATATGAAATATTTAACAAACCGTAAACTAAGCTTGGCAACTATCCTGCTATTTTCAGCGATGTCTGTTATCGGATTTAGTGCAAATGCTGATTCGTCAATTGACAAGATGCACAAAGGCTACGACAAAGCCGAACAATGTTTGGGATGTCATGGTTCTTATGAAGAAAATGCCAAAAAAACTGCAAATCTAGGTAAATGGAACCCACACAACTCCATTCACGGCGGGTATGTTGACTGCACCAACTGCCATAAGCAAAACAAGGTAGAGAAAAACTACTGTGCCTACTGCCACGAGTACCAACCTGCTGCTAAAAAGTAATCCTAGTTAACAGTTAGCTTTTACTGCGCCAGCTCTGACGTTCGCTCCCGGACGTATTACCCAAACTCAGGGTTGGCGCAGTTCTCATGCTCATCATCCACCCCAGAACAAATTTGTTAAAGCGGTAGATACTCAGCAATTTTTTTGCTCGTGATTTCGATAGCTCTGGCCGTTTAAAAGGGCTGATTATCGACAACGCGCGTCACTCGCTTTTGAGAGTTTCACTTCTTCATCCCAACTACGCATTTTATGAAATTTTGCTAACACTCCTATCAATTAATCAGCGTAAACATAAAAATTTACAACTAATGTTAACAATACGTTATTGTAAATTAATGTATATCTCATATAGAGTGTCTATCAGCGTAATGGGACTGATTTCAGACAAGAAATGTCCTCTTCGCTATCTAACTTACTATTTCCCAATAAAATTTGCGCCAATGTGGGGTTGAGTTTCGTTCTAAATAAGTTGCTGAAGGGGGGTTATGTCTAATTCAGAGAAAAGTGAGTCGGTAATCTCTGTGTATGCAGAGTGTAAATACTCCCTACGAAAAATGATCAGTAAATACCTTAATCGTGCCAGCGATGTTGAGGATGTGCTGCAAGAAACCTTCACCCGCACCTTTGCGGCAGATAAGAAAAAATCGATCGATTTCCCTAAGCTGTACCTTTTTAAAACGGCAAAGCATCTCGTCTACAACGAAAACATAAACATCACCAATACGTTAACCGAATATTTAGATGACTTCGCTTCATTTAAAAACCCTTCCAAGTCAGAGAATCCGCTCGATCTGCTTACCGAAGATGAAGAACGTGCATTACTGCAGCAAGCGATGGCAACATTACCTGAACAATGTCGTCGCGTAACCCATCTTCGACTTACAGAACATTTTGCGGTCAAAGATATCGCGGTAGAACTTAATCTATCCTTGAGTACTGTGGAGAAACATCTTGCCAAAGGTATTGAACGTTGCGACCGATATATGCGCGAATTCGTTAATGAGTATCAAAGCCAAGAGTTTCAAGAGTCTCAGCTGCACGGTAAAAGGGAGTCTTGTTAATGCCAAGAATTGTCAAATTCCCTAACTCGTTGGAACGCATTCAAAGTGAAGCGGCAAGTTGGATCAGCAGAATACAAACTGGCAAGCTGTCCGACTCGGAGCAAGCTGAATTAAGAGCTTGGGTTTCACAAAGCAAGACACATGAGCATGAATTAAGGGTCATGTCAGAAAACTGGGATCGATTGCAATCGATGGCAGATCGTTGCAACGAAACAGCATCTCAACCTCGCGACTTAACCCTAAAAGATTCAAAACATTCATCACAATGGTCCAAAACTGCAATCCGTTTGGTAGCAGCTGTGGCACTGATTGTGACGATTCCATTTATGTACATTGAACTGGTTAATCAAGGCTTAGATCAGGGCACAAATGGACAATACGCCACAGCTGTCGGCACTCAGAAAACATTGACCTTGGCAGATGGATCAATCGTCACGCTCAATACCGACAGTAAGCTGGTCGTGAACTATAACGATGATATTCGAGAAATTACTCTTGTCCGCGGAGAAGCTAATTTTGATGTTGCCAAAGATAAACAGCATCCATTTATCGTTAAGGCTGGCCATGGAGATGTGCAAGCCTTAGGTACTAGTTTTGCCGTTAGACTAGAGGGTGAAACAGTAGATGTGTTGGTATCGCATGGTACGGTGAGAGTTCGTGCAGATGAGCAAGTAATCACCAAGCAACAAATCGATAACCCTGAAATTTCCTCCGAAGAACATAAGGCCAACCATCAACAGCAAGTTGTCCTTGCAACAGCCGGTAAACGAGTGGTGTTCGACCAAAAAGTTGTCAAATCCGTCACTGAAGAGCCTAAGAAGGATCTCGAAAGACATCTGTATTGGAAAAGAGGATTTCTGGACTTCACCGAGCAGCCACTCACCCAAGTCGTTGAGGAAGTTAGCCGCTATACCAATTACAAAATTATCATCTCCTCTCCCACACTGAATCAACTGCGAGTAGGGGGCTACTACCCTATTAATAATTTGGATACCGTGTTTGAAACACTTGAAATGAACTTTAACCTCGACGTTAAAAAGCTGGAAAACGGTACATTTATCATCAAGGAGAAAGTCTAATTTTCAATTAGTTAAGATTTTTTCAAAAATTTTTCAAATTTGAGTAGCGGTTTTTGTTTCAAATTTGCTTGTTATGTTGCAAGGCTGATAAAAGCTAAACAGATGATTAACATTTACTCAGCCGATACGTGGGAAACATGATTGAGAGATATTGTCGGAAGACTAAACACGTTATTTTTTTCATGCTGTTGATGTTGCCCCTAACAATCTGGGCTCAGGTTGCTACAACATCATCAGAGAGAATCGTAACGTTTAATATTCTTTCCGCTCCAGCGTCTGAAAGTTTAAAACACTTCGCTGAGCAGACGGGTCTCGCCATCTTATTCCCACACAACTTAGTTGCCGAGTTACATACCCCCAATGTTAACGGCAGCTATTCCATTCAAGACGGACTTAACCTGTTACTTAATGGAACAGGTCTTAGCGGAAATATCTCAGCTAAAGGCACTATTTTCATCAAGGTGGCCAAAAAAGCTGGGGACACATCTCCGACACCGTCGCTGATAGAAGCAAGCAAAATGAATAATTCTGAACCGAAATTTAAAATTAAAAAAACCGCGCGAAGTGTTATTGCATCTTTACTCGCTGCAGCTTCAGCCACGTCTTATGCTCAAGATGTCGCTGACGATAGCGCAGACAAAAAAGAGAAACAGCCACAAGAGAAAATCACTGTTGTGGGTTCCCGTATCGCTGGCGCCTATGTAGGTGATGCGCTTCCCGTCAGTGTGATCGGTACTGATGAAATTGAAGCAATCGGCGCTGTTTCTGGCGATGAGTTGTTTCGCTCCATTCCACAATTTGGCGACGTTAGCTTCAACCAATCCTCAGGGCAAACTAGCAGTAACTTCGCTCGTGGCGATGTGGGCTCAGTCGATCTACGCAACTTAGGTGTCGGCAGCACCCTAGTGCTGATCAACGGTCGCCGTGGTGTCAATTACCCAAGCAGTCAGGCAAGTGGCACTTTTGCCCCTGTTCTTACCTTTAACTCCAACACCATTCCTATGAACGGTGTAAAACGCGTTGAAATTTTGCGCGATGGCGCGGGGGCAATTTATGGCTCTGACGCTGTAGCAGGCGTCGTCAACATTGTACTTAACGACGATTTTGAAGGCGCAAAGGTTGAAGCTCAGTATGGTACCGCTGAAGGTACCAATATGGACGAAGTCAATCTCAGCGGTACGTTTGGTAAAAGCCTTAACAATGGCAAAGGTAATATCAGTCTATTTGTAAACTACACCGACCGCTCGGCCTTGCTTGCCTCAGATCAGGAATTCTCTGCATCTGGCGACTTGCGTCCGCTATTTGTGGGAACAGAGTTCGAAGGCTCTGGTTCTCTTCGAAATGACAGTACCACCCGTCCTTGGGGTAACTTCCAAACAATTGGTGGGATTCCGGTTTACCAAGATGGCAGTTTACTTACCAGCTCTGGTGGCAGCTTCCACGTGCAGCCATCAATGAACGCCGGCTGCCGAGCAAGTTTAGGCGATGGTATTTGCCTTGATGACGGCTCAGCATCAACCACCAGCACGGATGAAAACACTCGCTGGGATGCGCGCCAAAATTATCCCATCGCCTTAATGCCAGATCTTGAACGTCTTAATACATTCGCGATGGCAAAATATGATCTCTCTGATAACTTGCAGCTGTTCGGCGAAGCCAGTTACTACCGCGGTGTCACCAAAAGCATTCAAGACAGCGTGTTCTCAATTGGCTCATTACAAATGAGTATTCCAGCATCAAACTACTGGAACCCGTTTGGCCCAGTTTACTTTGATGATGGCACCTTGAATCCGAACCGACTGCCAGGGATTGATGCCCCAGAGGAAGGTTTACCTGTCACTATCAGCACCCTACGTTACACAGATTTAGGACCAACCAACGTTCGAGTAACCGCTGAACAATATCGTGTTTTGGGTGGATTACGCGGCAACACCGCTAAGTGGGATTGGGAAACTGCGATGTTTTACAGTGAGGCCACTGTAGATGATCGCCAAGAAGGGATAAGTTCAACTGCCTTACAAGAAAACTTGGCACTGTCGACACCTGACGCCTATAACCCTTTCAATGGTGGTGACCCATTAAATCCTGGTAGTGATACCACTATCAGTTCTCAAGCTGCGATTGATGCAATTTCTATTGAATCAAACAGAAAGAACAAAACAACACTCTTTCAAATTGATGCAAACGCTTCAACACCTGATCTATTTACCTTGTGGGCCGGTGATGTTGGCGTAGCAGTAGGCGCTGAATTTAGACGCGAAACTCAGCTAGATGATCGCGACCCTAACGTTGATGGCACTAACCTCTGGTATGACTTTGTCACTGGTGTACAACAAGATAGTAACCTGTACGGTGTGAGTCCTACGCCGGACAACTACGGCAGTCGCAAAGTGTTTTCTGCCTATGCTGAATTGGCGGTGCCATTAGTCAGTGAAGAGATGCAAATCCCGCTAATGCAATCGCTCTCGATGCAAGTCGCTGGTCGTTATGAGCATTACAGTGATTTCGGCAGTGTCGCAAAACCTAAAGTCAGCGCTTCATGGGTGGTTAATGATTATGTACGCTTCCGCGGTGCATATTCTGAAGGCTTTAGAGCACCTAACTTGGAGCAGGTAAACGCGTCGATTGTGACTCGTGGTAATAGCCGTACTGACTGGGTGTTGTGTGAAGCAGACTTAAGAGCAGGTCGTATTGACAACTTTTCCGATTGCGATGCCAGTCGAGTAGCCACTGCTCGCCGCTCGGGTAACCCAGATCTGAAAGCGGAAGAGTCCACTAACTGGACCACAGGTATTGTATTTATGCCTGACTTTCTGCCAGAAAGCTTAGGTCATTTTACTATCTCGGCTGATTACTGGTCGATTGAGCAAGAAGGAATTGTTGGCGTCTTTGGTGAAGGCAATGCTTTGATTGTTGACTACCTAGAAAGGATGCAAGGAAGCTTCAACCCTGACGTATCTCGCCGAGAGCCAACCGCTGATGATATTGCTCGATTTGCCGGCACAGGAATAGATCCTGTAGGGCAAATCATGTACGTCGATGACATGTATCGCAACTTACAACCACAGAAAGTTCGTGGTATCGATTTAAGTTTGATCTGGCAAAAACGTAATACGGAATTTGGTAGCTTCGATTTCAATTTAAGTGCATCACACTTACTTGAGTATTCTCGCGGCAATCCACCAGCGATTGAAGCACTATACACCGCAAGGGATGCCGGACTGATCAACGAAGGTACAGAGTTGCCAGAGTCTTCTGACTTGATTGAGCAAAACGGTAACCCAGATTGGCGCGTTTCTTCGTCATTAACATGGTCATATAACAATCTACGAGTGGGCACCAACGCAACCTACGTATCTGGCTTCTATGACACTTCGTTATTAAGTGCTGGTAATTACTGGCACGTAGATGACCATACCGTGGTCAATCTCTACGCTCAGTACTCGTTGCCAGAAGATATTCTGATGGGAACTAAGGTCAAAGTGGGGATCCGTAATCTGTTTGATAAACAACCCCCATTGGCAGACGAAACCTACGGTTATTACGGCGCCGTACACTCACCAACCCCAAGATACTTTTACATTAACTTCCTGACTCAATTTTAAGTTTTGAGTGATATGGCATTGGCTTAACTGAGCCAATGCCAGTTTTCAATTCGATTAATTAAAGTATCTTTTCTCAAGGAATTAGAACTCTATGCCTACGTTTAAATTAATGACGCTAGCGCTGTTGGTTGCGTCATGCGGTTATGCTAATGCCGCTAAACAACTGCCCTACCCTTCAACTTATACAGCGCCAGAAACCCAAAATTATGCCATTGTTGGCGCCACCATTATGCCAGCTAACGGACCTGAAATTACTAACGGTGTCGTTTTGCTTAAAGATGGCAAGATTTACGCTGTTGGACAGGACATCAAAGTACCAAAAAACTTTGAAGTGATTGATGGTCAAGGTAAATGGGTAACACCTGGCATTATCGATATTCACTCTCACCTCGGCGCTTTTTCATCACCTGGTATTCCTTCAATGAGAAACGGTAATGAAAAGACGGATAAAAACACCGCTGAAGTATGGGTAGAACACTCTGTTTGGCCGCAGGATCCAGCGTTTCAACGTGCTCGAGAAGGCGGTGTTACCACCATGCTGGTGCTACCCGGCTCTGCAAACCTATTTGGTGGCAGATCGGTTGTCATAAAAAATGTGCCCGCAGCGACTGCACAAGAGATGAAATTCCCTGACACCCGCTACGGTGTGAAGATGGCCTGTGGCGAAAACCCTATCACCTATGCAGCCAAAGGCCATGACCCTTATACCCGCATGGGGAACATGGCAGGATTTCGTAAAGCATTCATCGATGCACAAGAATATCTCGCTAAGAAAAAGAATGGGTCTCCCGTCAAAGAAGACTTAGAGTTAGAAACTTTGTCTGGTGTGCTTGCTGGAGACATTGACGTCCATATCCACTGTTATCGCGCCGACGAAATGGCACAAATGGTTGATCTTTCACATGAATTCAACTTTAAAATTAACAGTTTCCATCATGCAACTCAGGCATACAAAATCGCTAACTTGCTAGCTAAAGAAAAAATCGCGGTTGCGACTTGGTCCGATCGTTGGGGCTTTAAAATGGAGGCTTACGATGCTGTGCCAATGAATGCTGCGGCACTGGAGTGGGCTGGGGTAAATGTCAGCATTCATTCTGATAGTAGCGTATTAATCCAACGATTAAACGTCGAAGCCGCGAAAGCAATGGCACAAGCGAAACGAGCTAATCAACCCATTTCGCGTGAACAAGCACTACGCTGGATAACACTAAATCCGGCGGAAAAAATGGGGCTCGCTGACCGAATTGGCAGTATCGTCAAAGGCAAAAATGCCGATGTGGTACTTTGGGATCATGACCCGTTCAGCATCTACGCCAAAGCAGAAAAAGTCTTCATTGATGGCAAGGTGGTCGTCGACCGAAACAGCCCACATACCTTCTCTTCAGATTTTCTTTTAGGACAACCAGTTTCGGAGTCCCACTATGAATAAGTTTAGTTTTCTTGCGCTTTTTGTATCACTTTCACTTTGCCATACAGCCACAGCCGAAACCCTGCTGTTGAACGACGCCCAAATTATCACTGCATCGAGCCAAGGGACCTTAAGCAATGGCGATATTTTGATTAAGGACGGTGTGATTGTCGAAGTATCGCCAAAAATCACCGCTAAAGCAGACAAAACGATTGAGATGGCTGGCAAAGTCATCACCCCTGGCTTTATTAATTCTGAAAGCTCGTTGGGGATCACCGAAATTAGCGGTGGAGCTGATGCCAATGAAATGTCATCAAAAGATAAATCTTTCTCCGCCGCCTTTAATACCGCCGATATTCTGAACCCTTACTCAATTGCGGTTCCCATTGCACGTCGAGGTGGTGTTTCAACAGTAATCGTGGCACCAAGAAGCAATGGAGATAATCATTTTGCAGGCTTAGCTACTCAATTCACGCTAACTGATAGTCAAAATGAAGTACTCAATACCGAAGGCATTGCGGAGTTTTGGGACTTCAAAGCAATAGCCGAGGGTCGAGGCGCAACGATTACGCGTTTTAAAGAAGAATTAGCTGATGCAACGTCATTTGCTGAAAATAATGATGTCTTCTACAAAGGCCGCCTAAAGTCTCGGAGCTGGTCGTTATACGATTTGAAGGCGCTTGAACCCATTGTAAAAGGTGAAAGAGTGTTAGCGCTTCGAGTGGAGCGAGCCACTGATATTCGAGCCGTATTACGGATCCTCAAGGGCACAAAAATTAAAGCCGTACTTGTTGGGGTTGCTGAAGGTTGGATGGTAGCCAAGGATATTGCTGCATCAGGCGTGTCCGTTGTTGTTGATACCACAGAGAACTTGCCAAGCGATTTTGATGTGGTTAACGCAAGCAATGAAAATGTGCGGGTGTTATATGAAGCCGGTGTCAATATTGTCATTGGTGGCGCGGGTTCAGCACACGACACTGGTAAGATCCGTTACTTTGCCGGGATGTCTGTTGCAAATGGTTTGCCTTATGACGCGGCTATCGCTGGTCTAACAGCTAATGCTGCAAAGGCGTGGGGACTCAAAGATGTTGGTAGTATCCAAAAAGGAATGCGCGCAGATTTAGCAGTATGGGACGGAGACCCTTTAGAGCCACTCTCCTTGCTAACTGCGTTATATATTCAAGGTGAAAGCCAGTCGCTTGTCACTCGCCAAGATCGCTTAGAGCAAAAATATATTCCGCAAGCAACCAATGTATATCAGAAGTAAGGATGCTTGATATGAAATGTAGTCAATATTGGATGGGGATCCTCTCCATCGCATCTTCAATTAGCCCCCTGGGTGGTGCTGTTGCAGCAGATACGCTATTTAATGATGTCACCGTTTTTGATGGTACAGGCAAACAGCCATTCGTCGCAGATGTACTGGTTAAGGATGGCAAAATCGCCACAATTGCTAAGCAAATTCAAGCAACAACTGACGCTGAAGTTATTGAGGCTAAAAACTTCACCTTAATGCCTGGATTAATCGATGTGCATACCCATTGGACAGCAAGTCGGGCAGAAATATCTACGGCGATGCTGACCCATGGTATTACCACAGTAACCGATTATCACTCATCACCGGACTCCTACGCGGCTAAACGAGAATGGCATAAAAGCTTGATTTCGCCACACGTGCTTTATGCCGCGCGGATAGCGCCTCCTGGTGGGCATGGTGCTGATTGGGCCGATGAAAAAATGACGCGTCTTGTTGCCTCAAAAGAGGAAGCAAAAGCAGTTCTGGAGTATCTAGATCAGTATCAACCTGATTTTATTAAAGTGTTTGCTGATGGCTGGCGCTATGGCAATCCAGAAGAAAATACTGACATCAGTCTGGATGCGTTTGAAGGGATAGTAGAGCAAGCGAAAATCCGCCATCTGCCAGTCGTAACCCATACGGTAACTGTCGACGGCGGGATAAAAGCAGCAAAGGCAGGTGTGACAGCTATTGTGCACGCTATGCAAGATGAAAAGGCGGATGCAAGACTCGTCGAACTCATGAAGCAAAAAGCTGTGTATTACGCGCCAACCTTAGCGGTTTATGAGCCTAGACCAGAGAAAGTTAAAAAGTTGAACCCTGAAAAACTGGCTCAAACCAACGAGAGACAGGGGTTTTCAAAATATAACTTAGGCTTGCTGCATGATGCCGGTATCAAATTGGGCTTAGGGACTGATTCTGGGATCAGTAAAACACCATTCGGGGAATCTTCTGTACGGGAGCTTGAGTTATTGGTGGATTTTGGCATTTCCCCCGCTGAGGCCCTTGTCGCAGGAACCAAAGGCAGTGCCGAAATAATCGGTGTAGATCAAGTAACGGGTACGATTGAAGTAGGAAAGCGCGCAGATTTGCTTCTGATTGAAGGCAAGCCTTGGAAGCAAATTTCTGATATCCGCAACCTTAAAGCTGTGTGGGTTGATGGTAAACCTGTCGTGAAAGATGGTGCACTAGTTGGTCAACAAGGGCCATCGGTGCCTCCCGCAATCAAGATTGGAGCGGTCATTGATGACTTTGAACAGGGTGCGTTGACATCACTCGCTAGTGTGAGAAAAACCAACATTGATTATGGTTTTCCTCGCAGCACAATTTTGATGCAACCTAAGCTCAAATCAGTAACAGAGAGTAACCACGTATTGGATGTTATGGTGGCATTAGAAAACAAAAATGCCCCTTACGCCCAATTGGTATTTCCACTAACACCTGGCGGCTTCGTTCCCGTAGATGCGAGCCGCTATACAGGGGTATCGTTTAGTGTGAATGGCAACGCCAGAAACTATACCGTGGTACTCGATAGCTACAATGGCAAGAGTAAAGCAACGCTCGAAGCAATCTCAGGTTGGCAAACGATTGTGGTCCCATTTAGCAAGTTTGAGGGTGATTGGGATAAAACGTCCTTAACAGCGGTGTCCATTGAAGTTGATGGCAAAGCCGAAGAACAATATTGGATTGAGCTTGATAACGTAAAATTTACCGAGTAACAAAACGGCACCCTAGATAACTCCCGATCAAGGGTGCTCGACCGGCCACCCTGAATGATTTCATTCAACCCAACATCATTCAGAGGTGGCCTTTTTTAGGCTACTTATTGGGTTTATTAATCCCATATTCGCGCAATTTGTTAGCTATTGCGGTATGAGATACACCCAGTTTTTTCGCCAGTTGTCGTGTACTTGGGTAAGTAGGATACAAACGCCGCAGTAAACTCGATTCAAACTTCTTCATCGCTTGATCGAGTGAACCATCAAAATCAGCATCAAAATAACCTTGCCCTTCTTCATACGATGGCAGTTTTAACTGCTCCACGGTAAGTTCAGTCGACGAACCGTCCCACATCGAAACCGCTCGGAATATGGCATTTTTTAACTGTCGCACGTTACCGGGCCATGCATAGGCTTGCAGGAAAGTCCGGCATTTTGCGGAGATGCGTTTGACTGGGCAAGACAGCTGCTGGGAGTAATGCTCTAAGAACATTTCTGCAAGCGGCAGAATATCAGCGCGGCGTTCACGTAATGCTGGCAGATGGAATCCCAACACATGGATACGGTAATAAAGATCTTCTCTAAACTTCCCTTCTTGGCAACGTTTAGCCAGATTCTCTTGTGTAGAGCAGATGATACGAATATCTGGGCGAATATCCTCTTCCCCACCCACCCGGCGGAAACTGCCATCTTGAAGTAATCGCAGCAGTTTTACTTGCGCTGAGTTGGTCATCTCAGCGACTTCATCTAAAAACACTGTGCCGCCTTTGGCCTCTTCGAAAAAGCCCTGCTTGGTCAATTTGCCATTGCTTACATAACCAAATAGCTCTTCTTCTACCGCACTATCAGGAATAGCGGCACAATTGATTGCGACGAACGGCTTTTCTCGTCGCAGGCTGGCATCATGACATGCGCGCGCCATCATCTCCTTGCCAGTACCAGTTTCGCCGGTGATTAACAACGGTGCATCAAGTTGTGCAATCCGCTGCGCTTGCTTCACAATTTCTTGCAGCTTTTCACTGGCAGCTAAAACGTTTTCAAAGCCTTTGTAACGACGTTGCAACGCATTGAATTGCTTACCAACACGATCAGGCGTTTTCAAGGTGATAACCGCGCCCGCGAGTAAACATTGTTGTTCATCTTCGGGGAGTTCGATGGGTAACATCTCGGCGAGGTACTCATCATTGCCGATATGCACGCGAGCCGTTTGGCCAATAACCGCAGATTCGCTCATCCAACGGGCGAAGTTAAAGCCCTGAACCCAGTGGTTCAATGGCTCATCAGCCACTTCATGTTCTTGCATCCCCAACATGAATAATGCGGCTTCATTTACAAAGCGAATTTTGCCTTTTGCATCAATAGAAAAGACGCCGTCAGGCAGTGTCTTCAGTAATGTTTTAAGGGCGTAACGCTCCTGCTCTGATGGCATAACGGCAACAGTTCGCACATCATGAACACCGTCCACTTTACGGACTTGGGGCATTAATTCTTTTAGGGTTTCAAAGGGGACTTCGGCAAACTGCAAATACAGACATCCTTTGGTCATAGCATCAATAGACACAAGGTTGATGCTATAACGTTCGAGGACCGTCAAAATATCCTTGGCCACACCTACTCTGTCGAGGCAAGTGACTTCCAACCGCATAAACGTTTCTCTTATTTTATTCTCGTTTTGGGATTTCCAGCCGCAGGACAAAAGATATGCCAACGACTATTGCTATAAGGTAGAAGTTTAACACAGATGTGGCAAGTCAGGTTTACACTCCAGTACAAATATGTGGCCAATTTTTAGCCACTCAAAACACCATCCTCAACTATTCCTAACCATGAGTACTGCGCCTTTGTTAAATAGCCTTGTTAACAAATGGTGAACTGCTGGCGAAATCATGTTTAATCATGATTGGGAATAGCGATTTTTATGGTAAACGAACGAATGGCTTGTCGAATCGTGGTAATAGTTTGCCATTGAGATACAATTACCTCATTTACAACTACACCATTTACCCCCGAAAAGGACGTCTATGAAGTCAAGTACCATTCGAAAGGCAGTCATCCCTGTTGCCGGCCTCGGCACCCGCATGCTGCCCGCCACAAAAGCTATTCCAAAAGAGATGCTGCCGGTCGTTGATCGCCCTTTAATCCAATACGTCGTGAATGAAGCGATTGCTGCTGGCATTAAAGAGATTGTGCTGGTCACTCACGCCAGTAAAAACTCGATTGAAAACCACTTTGATACCAGTTTTGAATTAGAGACCCAGTTAGAACGTCGTGTTAAACGTCAGCTATTAAACGAAGTTCAATCAATCTGCCCTGATGATGTCACTATTATCAGTGTGCGTCAGTCGCAAGCGAAAGGACTCGGCCATGCCATCCTTTGTGCGCAGTCAGTTGTTGGTGATAACCCATTCGCAGTAATTTTGCCAGACGTGCTGATCGATGATGCCAGTTGCGACCTAAAACAAGACAACTTGGCGTCTATGGTGCGCCTGTTCGATGAAACTGGCCACGGCCAAATCATGGTTGAAGGTGTACCAGAAGACATGGTCAATCAATACGGTATCGCCGACGTCAATGGTCACGAGTTACATCCAGGCGGCTCAGCGCCTTTAGAACAATTAGTTGAAAAGCCAAAGATTGACGAAGCACCATCAAATCTTGCCGTAGTAGGACGCTATGTCCTGCCAGCCGACATTTGGTCGCTGCTTGCTAAAACTCCGCTAGGAGCCGGTGGCGAAATTCAGTTAACCGATGCGATTGCGATGCTGATGGAATCACAACAAGTAGACGCTTACTACATGCTGGGTAAAAGTCATGACTGCGGTAACAAACTCGGTTACATGCAAGCAATCATCGAGCATGCAGTGCGTCATAAAGAAGTTGGTGATGAATTTGTGACTTACTTAAAAGAGTTTGTAGGGAAACTTTAAGCCATGACAGTATTAGTGACAGGTGGTGCAGGATATATTGGAAGCCACACACTCGTCGAGTTACTAAACAACAATTACCAAGTCGTTGTTGTTGATAACCTTTGTAATTCATCAGTTGAATCATTACATCGGGTAGAAAAAATAACAGGAAAATCCATCCCTTTTTACCGAGGTGATGTATTAGATAAATCGTTATTAGTTGATGTAATGACGTCTCATAATGTCATTTCGGTCATTCATTTTGCAGGGTTAAAAGCCGTTGGTGAGTCTGTTGCTAAGCCAATTAAGTACTACCAAAATAACGTAGCTGGTAGTTTGGTATTATTAGAGGCAATGACTGAGGCAAACGTGTTTAACTTAGTTTTCAGCTCCTCTGCAACTGTTTATCGCGAATCTGCAATTCAGCCATTAAAGGAAGATTTTCCATTAGGAACCACAAATCCTTATGGACAGTCAAAATTAATGGTAGAGAACATTCTGGAAGACCTTTCTCACGCAGATAAACGATGGAATATCGCTCGGTTACGTTATTTCAATCCTGTTGGTGCACATGAAAGCGGAATGATTGGAGAAGATCCTAATGACATTCCTAACAACCTAATGCCCTTCATCTCACAAGTGGCCATAGGTAAGCGTAACGTTCTAAGCATCTTTGGAAATGATTACCCAACAGTTGATGGAACAGGTGTTAGAGATTACATCCATGTTGTCGACTTAGCTGATGGACACGTAAAAGCACTCGCTAAGCTTGCACAAGCACCGGGGCTGATTACCTGTAATTTGGGTACTGGCAAAGGTGTAAGCGTTCTGGAGATGCTAAAAGCTTATGAACAAGCCAGTGGTAAAGAAATCGCTCATCAGTTTGTTGCACGACGAGCTGGGGATATCGCTGAATACTTTGGAGATCCTAGCCTAGCAAAAGAACTCCTACAATGGGAGGCTAAGCACACGCTCGAAGATATCGTTTCTTCTAGCTGGAAGTGGCAATCGCAAAATCCTAATGGGTACCACGGTTCCTAAACCAGTCTTTATTTTATTGAATTTAAAGCGCCCGACGAGTAGTCGAGCGCTTTCTTATTCAACCGAGTACATCGCAGTCTATAGCCTAATTTCTACTACATATTCCAATTCGCCAATATTCAAGCGCTGCGCCAATTATTAATTGTTTTTTTATCGTAAGGTTATCGGTAACATCTGACGTCTAAACCGCAACAAATCCTATAACAATTACATACGGTGGTCGTGATGTTTGGAAGCAAACCTAAAAAATCAGAAATTACCTATATAGCCAAAGGGACCAGTGTCACAGGTACCATGTATTTTGATGGAGACACGCTGGTTTCTGGTTCTCTTCAAGGGGATATTCACGCCGATTGCGGCATATCAATCGAGCCCAATGGCATCATTGATGGTCAGTTAAGATGTGTTGAACTGAAAGTTTCAGGCGTTTTTCGAGGCAAAGTCAGCTGTGAAAAGCTGATTATCACCGAAAGTGGTACTGTCGAAGGGGAAGTCTTTAGTACTAGCATGGAGATATTCGAAGGTGGCCAGTTTATCGGTGTTCGCGTTAAAGAACAGGTAAACCTCCTGGATGAGGTGCCATCACTTCTAAAAAATGCTACTCCAACGCAAAAATTGAGTTTTGAGACGGATTAAAATTCGGCCGGCAGAATTGCAGCCAGGTGTGACCATCATCGCATTTCTGCCACAATTTCTCATTTTAAATCCATCAAATAGCGATTATCACAGTTAAACGCCATAAGATTGTTTAGCATTAGGTGAGATACGAAACTTTTTTAACTTACCAGAAGCCACCTTTTCTAGGCTGAACAATATTTATGACCAGCAGACTCCTTAAGCAATTGTGTGAGTTAGATATTTTTACGCTAATGGTGTTTAAGAATATCTATGAAACAGGGCACGCCAATATCACAGCACGGGAACTCTCAGTTTCCGCGCCGAAAATTAGTCGCTGCTTAAGCGCCTTGCGCATGGCGTTTGACGATGAGCTCTTTTACCGCCGCCAACAGAAACTGAAAGCAACTCCGCTGGCTGAAACCCTCTACCATCCAGTTTGCGATTTTATTCAAACTGTCTACCAACTCGAGCAACAAGCCAAAAGCAGTAAAGACTGTCGAGCCGATGGCTGTTTGCATATTGCGGTAGGCTATGGACTTATGTCGGCACTATCCCATGTGCTTGGACAAACCGACATAAAAGCCCGCCTCGGGAAAGTACGTTTGTATAAGTGGCAAGATGAATCCGCAGATTTGATCCACAGTGGCGAATTGGATCTGGGGATCACCTTAGAGCAAGTGGATAACCAAGAGCTCATCAGTACAAGCCTTGGGGAAGTTCAAGAGCTAGGGTTTATCTGTCGCGAAGACCATGTTCTTTGGCGCAATTATCCTAAAATATCCATCGAAGATATTGCTCGACATCCATTTGTTTATCTTACGATTAGAGGCTTTAACGAGCGTATCGATCCTCTCGAACTCTATTGCCAACAAGAAAACATTCCACTTAACGATATTGAGTGCATAGAAGATATTGAAGAGTGGTACGCCCACCTACTCACTATGGACAGTGTTGCCTTTGCACCAGCCACAGAACTTTGTCACATTGAGCAAGTAACTGGGTTACGTTGTGCGGTATTGCCTCCGGCCGAAGTCGATAAACTGCATCGCACAATTTCAATGCCAGCGTACAATATTATCGAGAAATCAGAAAATTACCGAAGGTACAACGAAAGCCAAAGACAGTTGCTGGTCGATATCATTTCGCGTCTATTAGACTTCCAGAATAAAGAAGATTTACGCCAGTTCGGCACATAATTATGCAGTCAAATTTCAGACACTAGTGCGGGGTACTTTCCCCTCTAGTGTCTGAAAGTCTGATGACAGTCTCACTTATAATCCTATATTACGTTTTATAAAATTACACATTTCATTTTTTGAAATTTCCATATTCCTTTCTTAACCCATAATTCACAAATCGAACATCTATTAACTCTATACCCACAAAGAAATAGTTATATTTAATGTACTGCAAAAGCAGTCAATATAATTTCAACAAGGGACGCAATGATGAAAAATCATAATATGTCATTACTGGCGCTGATGCTGTCCGGTATGCTGGCATTAACCGCTTGCGGTGATGGTAGCGACGGTGCAGACGGTGCTGCTGGTGCTCCAGGCGCTAATGGTGCAGACGGTGCTGATGGCGCAGATGGTGCAAACGGCCTGAACGCAGGTGAAGTAGTATCAACTGTATATTCAGCTGGTGACGTAACCTTTACCATCGATCCAGCAGAAAATACTCTGGCGGGTAGCGATGCATTCGTACTGAAGTTTAAAGCTACTGCTCTTAACCAAGCGGGTGAAGTTAAGCCTTTGTCTGGCTTAGATTTGATCCGTGTATACTCAGTAACTGCAATGCCTAATGCGACCAATGATGGTCCATCAGTATTCTGGCAAAGCAACGGTACCGTATACTGTACTCCAGAAGGCATGCGTGGCACTGCTGAAGCATGTACATTGACTGAAGATCCAGCTAACCCAGGTAGTTATACTGGTACTTGGGCACATGAAGGTAACGCACCTATCATGAGCGCAGCTGATGATCTAAGTGCTCCACATCGCGTTATGGTTCGTGTTTACAACATGACCGACGCTGATGGTAATGCAATCAGTGAAAAAATCCTGCCAAGCATCGATTACATTCCAGCGACTGGTGAACTTGCCACAGCAACAGGCAAAGACACTGTTGCAGATGCTGCTTGTAAACAATGTCACGGTGAAAGCGAAGCTACTGGTAAGATCGCTAACATCGGTGCGCACGGTAACTACCAAAGCGTAGAAAACTGTATCTTCTGTCACAACCCAGCAAGACAGCCAAGCGAAACACAAGCTGCTGAAGGTTATGTATTTGACCTGCCAGCGATGATTCACCGTATCCACGGTGGCGCGCACTTAGCTGAACTGGCGCAATACGGTTTCATTCAAGCTGAAGAATGGTCAGAAATTGGCTATCCAGCACCATTAAATGAATGTACTGTTTGTCACAGCGCAGACGAAGGCAAAACTACTTGGAATGATGAACCAACACGCGCTGCTTGTACTGGTTGTCACACCAACATCAACTTTGCTACCGGTCAAGGCCATGCTGAATTCCAACTGGCTCAAGCTGATGATTCTCAATGTTCATTCTGTCACTCAAGTGGTGGCTTAGCTCCTGTTAATGCACACCGCGTAGGTGAACGCAAAGAACTGGCTAGCTTGGTTCAAATCGACTTCACCGGTGCAAGCGTTGCGGCTGGTACTCTGACTGTAACTGCTGACGTAACCGTGAACGGTGCTCTGTCATCAGATCTGTCTGTACTGGGTGTTGCTGCAACTCTGATGGGTAATGTGGATGACAACGGTGCGGTACATCGTTGGGCTGCACGTCCTGCTTTGACTGCTGGTACCTTCTCTGACACTGGTAAACTGGTTCTGACTCGTGCCGTAACTCCAGAAGAAGCAACTGGTACTATCTATGTAGGTACTGAAGCGACTTTCTGTGTGGCTACTAACCTGCAAGCTGCAACTTGTGATGCAACTCAATCACGTGCTTACGGTAACCCAGTTGAAGTTGTACACGGTAGCCCTGTGTTCTCTACTGCAATCGGTGTAACTGCTGAAACTAAGTTCTTTGACTTAGACACCGCAGCTGCAGACGATGAAGGTACCTCCGCTCGTTTCGCAGGTGGTGCTCAACTCACTGTATCTGAAGCTAAGTGTGAAGCTTGCCATAACAACCTTGACGTAACCAAAGGCGCAGGCCATGGCGTGTACAAGTTCACTCAATGTATGGACTGTCACAACAATGACTACGCGGGTTCTTACCATCCAAATGCGTTCTATGTTGATGCTGAAGGCAACCAAGCAGTTAAAGCTATCACTGCATTCCGTAACCGTGATTTGGTAACTGTAGTTCACCGCTATCACTCAGGTAACTTCGACGTGGTTGAAGGCGTACACTCAGCAATCAACTCTCGCACTGGTGCAATGGAAGTTGTTGGTTTCCCTGGTGTTCAAGGCGACTGTACCGCATGTCACACTGGTAGCAACCTGTTTGCTGCAGACGGTGGTCTGGCTTCTGGTAAACGTTCTATCGCTGTAACCGGCGGTTACATCAGCCCAGTTGCTGAATCATGCCGTGCATGTCACGTTAGCGAAGCAGCTCTGGCTCACTTCAAGTCTAACGGTGCAACTACTGCTGATGCTCCAGACACAGCAGTTAACCTGCCAGTTGAATCTTGCTCAACTTGTCACGGTGAAGGCAAAACTTACGGTATCGACAAGGTACACGTGAAGTTCTAATCACTAAGTGAATAGTTCTGATGATAAAGGGCCTCTCGAGGCCCTTTTCTTTTGCCTATCCATCTTAAAATTAACTATTACACAATGGCGAAGTACGCCGCTAACGCTGATATTCCGGAATATCCAAAACGTCACTAGACGATGGGGAACAAGTGAGCTGGCAAGCGAAACATCGACTGACGCCTGCTTATGTCGATAATGGGCTTATGAAACTCGGGGGAAAAATTGAAGCAGTTTGCAGCAAGCGATCTTGGCGCTACTGATGGCCTGCTGAAGGCATCAATAAAAAACCCGCGTAGGATCACCGCGGGTCTTTCTGATATGGCTATGGATAGATAACGATATTTATAACGGCTTGACGTTAACCGCACATGGACCTTTTTGGCCCTTACCGATTTCAAATTCCACTTTCTGGCCATCATTAAGTGATTTATAGCCATCCATTTTAATTTCCGAATGATGAACGAACAAATCTTTGCCACCATCATCTGGAGTAATAAACCCGAAGCCTTTATCTCCGTTGAACCACTTAACTTTACCTGTACTCATCGTTTCAATCTTCTTTTTGGTGAACTATGACTGACAAATCTTGCTATCACCATGACAAAAAATGCCTTAATTCAGGAATTAAATCTGAGCCTTAGTGGCGTTTGTTACTATAGAACTCTCCACCGTAACCTGCAATAAGCAGACCTATCCTTTTACTACGATTGGACATTCATGAATTTTGACCAACAAGATAACATCGAATATTTAAACAAGCTGATATCAAACCAATATTAACAGAATGACGATGGCGGCAGGCGCTGAGCTAAATTTGGCGATCTAGCTGGAACCCTTAGTAACTCAGTACAGTTGCTCAGTTGTTCTCAATGCTTAATTGGCAACATCAATCAACAAATCGCCGTTCATTCCACACCTTGCGCAACAGGCTTAGGAACTCTTGCGGTGAGTTTTCAACAAATTCGGAAGGAAAATAAAGATGATATCCGAGATACTTGTCGAGTGTCAGACAACGTCGCCCGAACATTGAAAGTAGCCCGCGGTAACGATCACCATTAACTACTAGCGGCTTAAATTCGGCGCTTAAATACTGCTCTAACGCGTTTAAGTCCTCATCGTTGGCCAACGCCGTCATGGCAAGTGAACGCTGCTCCGACAGCAGCCCAGACGCTAAGCGAGGGGAAATATTATCAAGAATCGGATTAATGGCCTGCAGCTTAACGCCAATAAATGGCAGTTCAATTTGATCTAAACCGCGTTGAACGCGCGGAAAATCGAGCCGCTGAATGTTGCGCCATTCGATAAACATAGAGCCGCGGCGATGAAAATAACGCAGGCCGTCACTTTCTAACGCCATGAGCACAGCAGGCTCATACTGCTTCGCAACGCCGATAACCAGCGCTACAGCACCGAGCACAAACAGCACCAAGGCAACATAAAACAGGGATTTCACACCTAGAAACAAGGCAAACGCAATAATCAGCGCGCTTGCCCCGGCTACGGTAAGTGTTAGTGCGTTACGTCGAGAAGTGGAATAGATCTCTATGGTCTGCACCGGAGCTCCTTAGAACCCTAGCAACATGCGAATGCGCAGCCAAACTGTACCCATATATTCGTGCATCGCCTTGGCAGAGTTATCGAGGTTTTCAGTAGATAAGCGCCACCAATGGTCTTGCCGACCTAAAAAGTCTGTCGGTGCAGCGACAGGATCAAAGCCGAGGCCGACAAAGATTTCCATCGCACGCGGCATGTGACTCGCCGAGGTCACCACAAATAGCTTACGCCCGCCAACCACTTCATCGCCAACATCAGTTGCCGAGGCACCGAATGTCTGTCGAAGCGCCAACGCTTCTTCGATGGTATCTTTCGCTTCATCAAGTGTGAGAATACGCGCGGGATCAGCGCCCATTTCGACAGCAGCTTGCTTCATCTCAGCAGCGTGCGAAGTATGATTCGAACCACCGCCTGTCCAACCGCTGAGCACTAACATACAGTCTTTGGAAGCCGCCTTTTTAACCAAGGCGACACCTTCTGTAAGACGCGCTAATGCAGTTGTTGACAGTTGATGGCGGGCTTCACCTTTGATGCCATCATCATGGCCAGAGCCTAATACCATCACTACACAACTATGCGGCATCGGTTTATCATAAACCGCGAATTGCTGTTCCAACGGCCACAGTAACCAGTAGCTGCCAAAGCTGCTTGCCAACATCCCCAACCAGAGTATCGATGCCACGATTAAACTCTTGGCTAACTTAGGCCGGCGACCAAACTGCCACAATGCTACCAGCAGCAAAATCACCGCAAACGGTACTGGCATAAACATTTGAGAGAATACTTTTTTCAGCAAAAACATCGTTCAGGTAATCTCTTAGTTGGGAATGTCGTTTAGAGTGTGTAACTTCTTACAAAGGCCACAACCACGCAGCTCCACGTACACCAGATGAACCGCCATGAACATTCTTCACAATTGGCGTTTCACTCTCGCGACCAACAACATAACTCGCAACGCGCGCTGGCAACTCTGGATAGATCGCATCGACAGCTGACATTCCACCGCCTAATACAATCACATCTGGATCCATGATATTGATCATTTGTGCCAAACTGCGCGCCAGACGATCAAGGTAGCGTTCAAAAGTAGCGATTGCACCGGCATGGTTCTCAGCGATCAGAGCGGTGATATCTTGCCCGGTTTCCACCTGTAACTCAGGGTGGCGTTCGTTAAAATCTCTTACGAAGCCAGTACCTGAAATGTAGTTTTCAATGCAGTCGTAGTTGCCGCAGAAGCATTTCGTTGAACGGAACTCTTCAGGCTCCATCCATGGCAATGGCGTGTGCCCTACTTCACCCGCAATACCATTACCGCCCGTATGTACTTGGCCATTTACAGCGATTCCAGCACCACAGCCAGTACCAATAATCAGCCCAAGGACAAAACCTTTACCAGCGGCAGCACCATCAACGGCTTCAGACACGGCAAAGCAGTTAGCGTCGTTAGCGACACGCACTTCGCGATCAAGTAATTCACCGAGGTCTTTATCGAGTGGATGGCCGTGCAACCAAACAGAATTGCCGTTCTTCACCAATCCAGTGAAAGGAGAAACAACACCTGGGATGCCGACACCTAAGCTACATTTTTCACCTAGTTCAGCTTCAGCCATGTTGACCAATTGAGCAATGGTAGTCAGAGTGCCCGGGTAATCATGGGCAGAAGGTTCACGGTGACGGTAAAGTTCAGTTCCATCTTCTGCCAGAGCAACGATCTCTGTCTTAGTTCCACCTAAGTCAATTCCCAATCTAATCATGGAGTATCCTCAATCCAACCTGGCCTGTAGGCAATGAACCAGGGGTTTTCTAATTCAGGCTTAGTATTGTATCGCAGCGGTGAATGACTGTTGTGAAGGTAAACACAACCACCCGCCGCAGATAAAATTGCATGAGCAGCAGCAATATCCCACTCATGCGTAGCGCCGAGTCTAGGATAAATATCAGCCTCGCCGCTCGCAAGGAGGCACATCTTCAACGAACTCCCCACTTCACGCAAGTGAAAATCTTTGAATTCGCTCAAAAAGCCAGCAAGCCCAGGCGTTATATGCGAGCGGCTAGCAAGAATCACTGCTTTTCTAGGCTCAGAAAGACGTTTTAGAGGCTGTCGTACGTTTAAAATTGTGTCAATTGAAGGAGGTTCTTTCGCACTATCTTGCTGAAACTCCCACGCCCCGTGATCTTTCATACCAAAGAAACAGCGCCCTAATGCCGGCGCATAAACCACACCCGCAATAGGTACATTATCAACAATCAAAGCAATGTTGACAGTAAACTCTCCGTTTCGCTTGATGAACTCTTTCGTGCCATCAAGCGGATCTATTAACCAATAACATGACCAATGTTGTCTTGTCTCCCAGCCAATCTCAGCAGACTCCTCTGATAAAACCTCAATGTTTGGGAATTGCTGCGTCAGCGCATTAACAATGCTGTGGTGACTCGCGAGATCTGCCGCAGTTAACGGGGTACTGTCTTGCTTGGTTTCAATATCTAGGGTTGACTGATGATAAAACGGCATTATCGCCTGCCCCGCGTGCAGTGCAATCTGAACCACGGTTAACAGCTGTGTTTCGGTTAAGGTATCAACTGCTGGCATTAGCATCACTCAGCAAAATGACGTAAAAACACATCCAAGGTTTGATGGCCGCGCTGTGTTAAAAATGTGAGCAGTTGCATTGGGCTATTGTTTAGCAATCGATCGCGGGGATAGTCGGCAGCATCAATAATACTCAATGATTGTTCGAAGCCGCCGAGAGTGAACGCGACATGAGAATCTGAGCCCATCACCAACTGTGCATCATAAAGTTTGGCTAGTTTGGCAATAGCTAAGCAGTTGGCCTCGCTGCCTTTACGTGAATGGAGAAACGAGGAGTTGTTGATCTCAAGTGCGACATTATACTCTGCCGCCGCTTTAACCACCGCGTGTTGATCAATTGGGTAACGGGTATTGCCTGGATGGGTAATTACATCCACTTTGCCACTACCAATACAATTCACTAGCGCGGCGGTGTTGGATTCACAATCAGCAGGTGCCAACACCGGCTCGTGCAAACCGGCCAGCACAATATCCAACTGCGCGAGATAGTCACCAAAGAAATCGATATCGCCGTCAACACTTTTGATGTTGGCTTCAATACCACGCAGTATCCCTACGCCATCAACAATACGGGGGATCACCGTCATATTCACAAAGTGCCAGAAGTGTGGCGCATCCGCCATAGCAGGGCCATGATCGGTCAGCGCAAACAGCTGTAATCCACGATTTTTAGCTTCAGCTAAATAATCATGAACCGTACTGTAAGCATGAGTAGATGCTACGGTGTGAGCGTGAATATCAACAGGATACATAAGGACCTTTATAGCATAATATCAACGCCATAAGTCTACACGATTAAATGCGCATTTCCGAAAAAGCTATGGGGAGTATATTCATCGAAATTTAACGCGCGATAGATGTTGATTAATGAATGATCTTGATAGTTATATAGACTACGATGAAACCTCTAAAATCTAAGCTTGGCGGAATTGAGTTAAATGCATTGCGAGTTCTTTTGAATCGCCACTACTTCACTAGACGACTTTTAGCCTCATTAAAATACTGACGTTCATATTCTAGCGGTGATAGCCCATCATTGGAACTATGCTGTCGTTTTGGGTTGTAAAACATCTCAATATAATTAAACACATCCATCTTTGCGTCGTCCCTTGTCGCATAGATTTTTAGCTTAATTCGTTCACGTTTCAGCAGTTGAAAGAAGCTCTCGGCTACGGCGTTATCATGGCAATTGCCTCGACGGCTCATGCTACCTTCCAAGCCATGAGCACTTAAAAATTCATTCCAATCATGGCTGGTGTATTGGCTTCCCTGATCTGAATGAACCAGCACTTTGCCATCAGGTTTACGACGCCATACCGCCATTAATAAAGCATCTAGCGCGAGCTCTTTGGTGATACGACTGCCCATTGACCAACCAATAATGCGACGTGAGAACAAGTCCATCACTGCGCCAAGATAGAGCCAACCTTCATGTGTTTTGATATAGGTAATATCCGTCACCCACGCTTTGTTCGGCGCTAAGGGGTTAAATTGCCGTTCTAAACGATTTGGTGTTACAACATGCTGCTCACCACTACGAGCTCTAGGCTTGCGATAACCAACTTGTGCTCGCAATCCCGCTCGCTGCATCAGGCGATGTACGCGATTAATACCGCATTGCTCACCAAGATCACGCAGATCTCGATGAAGTTTGCGGTATCCATAGACGCCACCAGACTCAAGCCAACACTGTTTGAGTTGACCTGTAAGTCGTTCATTGTCACGTTGTCGCTTCGACTTTGCGCAGCTCCTCCACGCGTAATACCCGCTCGGATGAACATCAAATAGCTGACACAGTTGTCGTACAGAGTGGCTGTGATGATGCTCTTGGATAAAGGCGTATCTTACTCGGGGTGGCTTGCGAAGTACGCCGCGGCTTTTTTTAACAGGTCACGTTCTTCAGTAACGCGCTTAAGCTCTTTTTGTAGTCGTCGAATTTCGGCGGACTCAGCAGATTGCTGAAGGTGTTCCTTGGAATCAGGACCATAGCGCTTAATCCAGGCATAAAGACTGTGAGTGGTAGTACCTAAACGCTGAGCAACATCAGCAACAGAATGACCGGCAACAGTAACTTGCTTTACTGCTTCGATTTTGAATTGTTCGGGGTAACGTTTATGGCTCATGGACACCTCTTTTTTAGCTAGTTTATCTAACTAAAAGGTGTCTAGGAAATCAGTGGCGATTCATTTAGAATCAACGGGGTTTGAATAATAGTAGCCATGAAGCTGATCACACTCTATTGATGCCAAATACTCAAATTCTTCCTAAATGTGGGTATGATAACTGTTTGAACTACATTGCTAAATTCATACAATAAGACTACACACAAGTTTCGTTCATCAATATACTGTCTTCTTAAATATCAATCAGTTTTGATGTAATCATGACCATTGACGAAACTCCTCACTTTGATCTGATCCAGTAATAGTGGACACTTTGCTAAGCACTATTTTTTAATTCAAAGTTTTCTGGGCTCAAATAACCAAGAGCACTATGCCGTCTGGTCCGATTGTAATCAACCTCAATGTACTCAAATACAGCTTGTCTCATTTGATCTCGTGTCATGAGAGGCTCATCTTGCAGCGCTTCAACCTTTAATGTGTGGAAGAAGCTTTCCACGCAGGCATTATCCCAACAATTTCCTTTACGGCTCATGCTTTGTACTAACTGATGTTTCTGAAGCAAAGCACGGTAATCATTTGCGCAGTATTGGCTGCCTCGGTCGCTATGGACAATCACGCCGGTAGGAAAGCTTCGGCGGAATAAAGCCATCCTCAATGCATCACAAACAAGCTCCGATGTCATTCTGCTTGCCATCGACCAACCCACCACTGTGCGAGAGTAAAGGTCAATGATTACAGCCAGATATAGCCATCCTTCGTTGGTGTACAGATACGTGATGTCGCCAGCCCACTTCAGGTTCGGCGCATTTGCAGTAAAGTTCTGCTCTAGCAAATTAGGTGCGACTGGATGCTTGTGGTTGCTGTCGGTCGTTACCTTAAATTTCTTCGCTGCCTTTGGCACTAAACACTGCCGTGACATGCTGTCCATAATGGTTTTGATATCCGCCTTACAGTCATTATCCGCTAAATCTTGCTGAATACGCCGTGCGCCATTGCGCTTCTTGGAATCGTCAAAAGACGCTTTAATCAGCACATCACGGGCCGCACGCTTAATCGCTCTTGGGCTCAGCGTCATGCCGTTCTGCCGCCAGGTGTAATACCCACTACGCGATACCTTGAGTACCTCCACCATTCGCTTGAGAGAAAAACGGTGCTGATGCTCGAGGATGAACTCAAATCTGGCTACTTTTGGTTCTTCGCGAAGTAGGTGGCCGCCTTTTTTAGGATGGCCAAATCTTCCGCTTGTTCAGCAAGTTGGCGTTTAAGCCTTGCGACCTCAGCAGTGTATAGGGTCTTAAGTATTGATAAATGAACAAAGAAACCGAGAACAAACGAGAAAAGCTGAAAATTCGTGAGATCGATTTCCTTGGAAAGCCTATATATCAAGGCTTAGCGACGATACATGCTTAGGCGGTAGTGAGTTAAAAACCGAGAAGATCTGAAAAATCGAGATTTGATCAATGAGGCGCAGTCAAACGGTTTGCGCCTTTTATTTTGATAAATTCATAAATCCTACAACTTGGCTTTAAAAGGTCTTTAAAAGCTATTCACCAACGTCACGAGAAATATGCACCACCTGTCCAATGATTTCAAACTGCCCCTGCTCTGTCATAGGGATCTCAATTGGAGGATATAGCTTGTTCTCACTGAGTAAAAGCCATGAGCCAGGCTTGACCTGAATACGCTTAACCCACACTTGATCGCCGTTGCGGATCACGTAGATGTTGCCATCTTTAGGTTGCTTATGGCCAGTGTGAACAACCAGCGTGCTTTTATTGGGGATGGTTGGTTCCATGCTGTCACCGTTAGCCATTACCACTGCCAAGTCGTGTTCATCAAAGCCGCGCCATTTCAACCATCTGCGACGAAACGCTAAATGCTTCTGTGGGTACTCATCGCCAACAAAACTCCCATTACCTGCCGACACGGCCACTTGGTACACGGGGATCAACGCATATTCGTCTTGAAACTCTCGGTATAACGCCGCCTCAGTAGGCATCGTGTTATAGCTATAAGTTTTTGGTTCACTAAGTTCATACATCTGGCGTTCGCTAGCTATGGATGATTCATGATGCTTTGGGCCTTCCCCAGTCGCTAACCATTGAAGACTCACTCCCCCAGCCTTTGCCATTTCCACAACAGGTTCAATTGTTGGCTGACTTGCATTTGTGATGTACCGATATAGTTGAGATTCTGAAATTTCAACCATATTTGCAAGCTTTCGTTTGCCACCAACAAGCTCGCAAACTTCCAATATGCGAGATCCTATAGTCCCTTCCGAAACGGAACTTTGTTCCTTTCCCATTTAATCACCATTCTGAAAATTTCATTTATTTGATTTATAAAGGAAATATTTGCACAAGCGTGATGACTCTCATATGTGCAGAAAAGGATCTACACAATATGCTTGATTCTCTTTCATATATGGGATAATTTTAATTTGACGATTAAAAATCTCTCATAAGAGAAACAGCTAATAACTGGAGCCAAAAAAATGCGCAAGAAAACCTCACGCACATCTAACGACTGGCACAGACAAGACATCCTAGCGGAAGTCCGTAAAGCCTGTGGTTCACTCACCAAGTTATCAAAAGCCCATGGTCTGGCTTCTAACACTCTGCAAAACGCACTTGATCGAAAATGGCCTAAAGGCGAGCAAATTATTGCTGAGGCCATTGGCGTTACTGCAGCGGAAATTTGGCCGAGTCGTTACGAGGACGAGTTTAGCACATCTACTAATAGCGATGTACCTCAGCGTGAGGTGGCGTAATGCACTCACCTAAAAGAACACCCCACCAATGTATGCAGGGTAAAGCTGACCAGCAACCAGCATGCTCCAGCGCATATGCCACACCGGTGGCACCGCAAACAGTTGGCAGTGATGATCTTCAACCAGCCCAATCCATTGATGCTCCAGCTTACGAAGGCGAGCGTGAAAGAGTGCGATTTGCTTCTGTGGAAGAAGCGAGAGCGCATATTGCAGCTCATCGTCAGTGGGTGTTGCAGCAAAAGGCAACACGCTACCAACACATTCGGCTAGCGCCAGTACGCTGGATGTTGAGGTGTCTGGTCGCACTTCGGGCACTAATACGTCTGGCAAGAGATTGCGTATTTGTTGCAGCTCAGCATGCAAAGCATGAGTGGAAACGAAGATGAAGTTGGTTACATCACTATGCAACGTTTCAGCATCCATTTGTATGAGTTCATTAGGGACTTGCAGTGGCTTGCTCATGACGCGTTCTGTGTCAGTTGTTGATGTTGCTCAGTGTATGAAGCCGACCGCTAAAAGCCTAGATCCACAATCTGGATTTATTTGGAAACAAGAGATCAGGAGCTGATCCAATGGCAAAAAGAAACTGGAAAAAGGTCACTGCCAACAGCCTGCGCCATGCCATGGAGTTGTGCTTAGAGCATGCCCGTGAGCGGAAAAACTTATCGGTTGACCGTGTGGCCGACCTGATGGGATTACCTAACAAATGGACGCTGTACAAGTGGCTTGAGAATGGTCGGATGCCATCGGTACTTATCCGCCCATTTGAGTATGCATGTGGCATCACCTTAATGACTCGCTACCTCGCTACCTCTGGCGGGCAACTGGTGATTGATATTCCAGCCGGTAAACGTGCAGATGTCAGCGATATTAACGCGCTTCATAGCAGCTTTAGTGACGCGATGGGCTTGTTGATCAAGTTCTACGATGGTCAATCAGAAGCCGATGAAACCCTTGGCGCGTTAACACGGTTAATGGGCGGGATAGCTTGGCACCGCGAGAACGTTAATAAGTCACTGACTCCAGAACTCGAACTTTTTGGGGGCAGCGATGAATAACGAAATATGGGTAACGGTAAAGGATTGTACCGGATTACCAGCAATGCCGGATTCTGATCGTGGTTGTCGCAAAGCATTAGAGCGATATGCCGAGAGTCATCCAAGCCTACAGCGTAAAAAACAGGGCACTAAAGCATTTGAATATCATTTGAGCATCCTCCCTGCTGCCACCCGTGCCGCCTTACTCGCTCGCCAAGGCAAGCTTGAGTTTGACGGCAAACTGCTGAACTTACCTAAGCCAGCACAACCACGTTATGACCGTGATGCACTATGGGCAGTGTGGGAACGTGCAGGCAGCAAGGCACAAGAAAAAGCCAAACGCAAAGTGGAATATGTGCGCGCCTTTCATGCCTTAGTGGCTACCGGCTGCGGCAAGATGGATGCCTATGCGCATATCTGCCGTGAGTTTGATGTGTCCAAGCCAACGCTCATCCGCGACGTGTTGAAAGTGGTTGGGTATGACACCGCAGACTGGTTGCCGCAGTTGCTCACCAAACACCAAATTGGCGCCATCAACTCCGCCGATGAACGCCGTGCTGATGTTGATGAAGAAGCGTGGGCGTGCTTTAAAGCCGACTATTTACGGCTAGAACAACCCTCATTTAAAGGCTGTTATTACCGCCTTAAAGATGCTGCCAAACAAAAAGGCTGGGCAGTGCCATCGGTCAAAAGCCTAGAGCGCCGTTTAAAAGCCGAAGTGCCGCACGAGCAACAAGTGCTATTGCGCCAAGGTGAACATGCCTTAATGCAGCTGTACCCACCGCAAGAACGTACCGTTGAAGACATTGTTGCTATGGAATGGATCAACGGCGATGGCTACCTGCATAACGTGTTTGTACGTTGGTACAACGGCGACATCGTGCGCCCTAAAACATGGTTCTGGCAGGATATTCGTACCCGTAAGATCTTAGGCTGGCGCACAGGTATCAGTGAAAACACTGACACTATTCGCCTGAGCCTAATGGATGTGGTACGCGAGTACGGCATCCCTCGTGAGATCACTATCGATAACACCCGCGCCGCAGCCAACAAATGGCTGACAGGTGGCGTACCTAATCGCTATCGCTTCAAAGTGAACAAAGACGACCCACTGGGTTTGATCCCAATGATGGGCATTAAGCTGCACTGGTCATCTGTTTACTTTGGCAAAGGCCACGGCCAAGCAAAACCGATTGAACGTGCCTTTGGCGTAGGTGGTTTAGATGAATTTGTTGATCGTAACACCGCACTTGCAGGGGCATACACTGGGTCTAACCCCACCGCCAAACCAGATAACTACGGCAGTAAAGCGATACCTGTTGAACTATTCATGCAGGTATTGGCTGATGGCATACGGCAATACAACCAACGGCCTAACCGTCAAACCGAGGTTTGCCGTGGTGTATTGAGCTTCGAAGACGCCTTTAACAACAGCTACGCCAACGCCGTCGTGCGCAAACCTAATGCGGAACAAGTTCGCATGCTGATGTTGAGCGCAGAAGCCGTGCGTGTTGGTCGCCATGCCACCGTTACGTTAGATGCTGGCGGCTGTATTGCTGGTCGTAAAAACCGTTATCACCATGACGCCTTATTTCAACACATCGGCAAAAAAGTGGTGGTGCGCTTTGATCCCGACAACCTGCAATCGTCCGTGGTGTGTTACACGCTCAACGGCTTACTGATTGCCGAGGCCGCATGTATTGAGAAAACCGCCTTTGGCGATACCGATGCAGCACGTGAACACAAACGCCATCGCACGCAGTTTGTTAAAGCCAACAAGTTGGCAGCAAAAGCTAATCAGCAAATGGACGCCATTGAGGCCGCAGAACTCATGCGTCAAACCACACCCGACACTCCAACAACACCCGCCCCAGCCGCCAGTGAACTGGTACACCTGCGCCACGGTAACACTGTGCGCAAAGTGGCTGTGGCCGCAGATATCGAGGAACAAATAGACACTGACACCCTGTTTGATGCCGGAGTTGCACAGCTCATGGCAGCCAAGAAAGCCCGCGAACTTTAAGGAAGGAAACCTATGAACAACGTCGTTGAAATAGAACAACCATTGAATCAACAACAGGTGATCGACCAGCTCAAACCACTGCTTGAAGATGGCACTATCAACCAAACCCAACTTGCCAAAGAGATTGGTAAATCAGATGCAGTGATAAGTGAGTACCTGAATGGCAAGTATACCGGCCGCGTCGCATACGTTACAGAGCAGCTAAGCAAATGGCTGCAGATGCGTAATGCCCGTAAAAGCCAAGTTGTTGCCCCTAGCTTTGTTGAAACCCACACTGCCAAACAAATCATTAACGCGCTCAGTTATGCCCATGCTGCGGAGCTTATTAGCGTCGTATTTGGTGCTAGTGGTGTGGGTAAAACCACGACTTGCCGCCAATACATTAGCAATAACAACAACTGCTGGATGATCACCGTATCCCCTGCCGTCAGCGGCATTGGTGAATGCCTGTATGAAATTGCCTTAGAACTCGGCATGGATGATGCGCCAAAGCGCAAAGGTTCACTGTCTCGCGCCATTAAACGCCGCCTCATTGGCACCGGTGGCCTGCTGATTGTGGATGAAGCGGATCACCTCGATTACCCATCACTCGAAGCCCTGCGCATTCTGCAAGAACAAACAGGCATTGGCATGGTGTTAGTCGGTAATAACCGTGTTTACAGCCAATTAACGGGTGGTCGTCGCAACGAAGATTTTGCCCGCTTGTTCAGCCGCGTCAGCAAGAAAGTCGGCATCCATAAAGCCAAACAGAATGACGTGAATGCTATCGCCAACGCATGGGGGATCAGCAATCAAGCTGCCATCAAACTGCTGCAAATGATTGCCGAAAAGCCCGGTGCGCTGCGTTTACTCAATCAAGTGCTGCGCTTGGCTTCCATCATGGCCAACGGTGCCGGTAAAGCCATTGATGAATCACTGATTAAAGCCGCGTTCCGCGATTTGGAAGGAGATGCGTAATGACCCTACAGCAACAGAAATACGGCATTGTCGCTGCGCTTAATTTGCGCGGGATGAAAGTGCTGAAACTCGGTAAAGGCATTGGCGACAAGGTGATCACCATCGAACGCCCAAGCCGCGACTTTCGCCGCAAAGCGGTACAAATCACTGAAAGCCTGTTTGGCAAACGCCAGCAGTTTTACGCCATCCGCTTCAACGGCTTCACCATCCGTTGGGACGTTAGAGACTAGGAGCAATACATGAGCGAAGCATCAATCCGCATAACGCTGCGCCAGCTTGAAAACGGCAAGATTGAAGTCAGCTGTGACTACAAAAACGGCGACTCAGTATTTCTGAATAAAGCAGCGCTTCACGTTGCAAACGCCATTCCGATGAACGTTAACAACGCCATCATCGATTATATGAAACAACTTAAAAAAGAGGCTAAACATGGAAACGTCCACTAACCAAATCCCTGCGGGCTTCCGCCAAAACGCTATGGGACACATGGTGCCCGAAAGCCAAATCAAAGAGATCGACAAATTGCGCGACGAAGTGGTGATGTCGATTGTGATGTTAGCGCAGGAGCTGCAAGCCAAGATGAGCATCTTCAAAGCTAACTCCATGGCACAAGTGGCCGACTTTGTGGACGTGTCAGCCGCTGAGCACGATGTGAAATACGGCGGCGCTAAAGGCAACGTCACCTTGCTGTCGTTCGACGGCAAATACAAAGTGCAGCGCTCAATTGGCGAACACCGCATTTTTGATGAACGGATTCAAGCCGCCAAAGCCAAGATTGATGACTGCATCAAGCGCTGGTCGGTAGGTTCAAACGACCACATCAAAGCCTTAGTTAACTCGGCATTTCGCGTGGATAAGCAAGGCAATATCGATGTAAACCAAGTGCTGAGCCTGCGCCAACTAAACATCACCGATCCTGACTGGCGGCAAGCCATGGACGCCATTGGCGATTCCATCAAAGTCACCGGCACCACGCCATACCTACGGGTTTATGAGCGCCAGCAAGATGGTGCTTACAAACAGATTTCACTCGATATCGCCAAGCTATAAACAGGGAGAACACCATGGTTAAACATCGTTTAAACACGCTTTATAAAGAAGCCGCTGAGACTGCGGTGGCTTTGGAACACCAAGGCCGTTATGGCGAGGCGGCAAGTTACTGGACGCATGCCATCCGCTTTGCTGGCCATTACGCCAATGAAGACTGGGCGCAAAGCCGCCTAGAGTTTTGCCAACGCATGGGGCGCCGCATAGAAGCGGCCAACCGTGACAACAAGAGGGCTGCGTGATGACGATTAGCAAAGAAAAGTGGAAACAGATTGAAGCTGAGTTAGCTGCTGGCTTGGTCGACGTGGGCTTTCGCTATCAAGGGCATGAGCTGTCTATTTATCGCGTAAGCAAGAGTGAAACCACCACCGTGCTTGCGGTGTATATCGATGGCCTTATCAAAGGCGCTTGGTTTGAACGCATCGATAAGCTGCCAGAGGATGCGCCAAAGATTCTGGCTGAGGTTTGGTATCACCGCACTATGGCGCGCTACAAGCAAGAACAAGTGGCTAATATCGAAAAAATCTACGGTAAACGCCGCGCCAAAAAGGAATGGCCCGATCTGCACAGTCGTATCGAGTGGATTGAAGCTTACTTCCCTAAAGCCTCGGTGCTGTGTCGCCAGTTTAAAAAGCTACAGGGGTTGGAGCTGATTAAGGCGCTATGCCTTAGTGAGCCCTCCGAGACTGAACGAGCCGCAAGTTGATAACGCGAAACCACTGGCTTTCGGGCCAGTTGGTCTGCCAAGCGTGGTGGCTTGGTACTGATGAGCAGCCAAAAGGATTAATCATGACCAACCATGCCGCGACGTTGCTGAGTTATCTCAGCAAGCGCTTGCCACTCAAAAGCAAAAATCCAGCAGAACGCCGCGCCAATGCTGAGCGCTGGTTAGATGAACATTGCGCTGGTTGGCGCGATCATCAAACGCCAGAAGCCAAGCACAGTGTGTTGATTGTCAGCAAAGCAGACGAGGATGAAGAGGAATGACACCAAAGGTCGAAGCCCGCAAAAAGCAGCTGATTAAGTTAATCAACGTGGGCAAAAACACGCTGCAGCTGGATGAGCCAACCTATCGCGCCATGCTCAAAGATGCCGTGCATAAAGACTCATTGCGGCAGATGACCCTTGGCGAACTGGAGCAAGTGAACCACTTGCTTCAATCCAAGGGGTTTAAACCCGTTTCAAAGGCCAATAACAATGGCAGTAAACGCCGTTTTAGCAAGCCTAGTGGCCAGACAAAGAACCCTGTGATCGACAAGATTGTGGCGGTGTGGATCAGCATGGCTAACCACGGCGTGGTGAATGACGGTAGCGAAAGCGCACTTGATGCCTATGTGCGCCGCATGACGACTAACAATATCGCCAGTGTGCGTTGGGTTACTGAGCAGCAAGCCGATCGCGTATTGGAGTCTCTGAAAAACTGGCACCGCCGCGTATTGGTGGAGCGCATAGCGCAGCGTGGTGGCATTAGCACTACCAATCCAGACACTGGCCGCTTGTACCACTACGACGCGATTGTGCAGCTGTATGAAGATTTCTATATGGAGGATGCGCAATGAAGTTGTGCCGTTGCCCTGTGTGCCACAGCAACATCCATTTAGATACCTTGGTGCAAGACGATGCCGCGCGCGAAATGCTCGCCATACTAGCGCCAATGGATGGTGGGCTTGCCCGCATATTGGTGGCATACATCGGTTTATTTAGACCAGAAAAATCCGACCTCAGTTGGAACCGTGCGCTGAAACTGATTAACGAAACATTGGCAGTGAGCAACAACCGTGACTGGTTGCGCGCGGCCTTAGAGGAAACGGTGAAGAAGCTGCGTGAAAGCCGCATTGGTGGCACCTTTCGGCCAGTGACTAACCACAACTACCTCAAAAAAGTATTAGAGGGCTTAACGGAGGGCAGCATGCAACCGGCTCAGCCAGTGGGGCCGCAGCACACTAAACCCGCTATTGAGGTTAAAAGCTTTGAACGTCCAGTATCTGCTGCTGAACTCAACCGCCAGCACTTTGAGTTTGTCGCCAGATTCCAGAACAAGGGTACAACGTCAGGTAAGGATGAATAGCCATGAGTGATGACCAACTCGATCTACTGCCAACGCATACTGCGGAGTTAGAGCAGTTGTTAGAAACTCAGCGGCAACTGCGCCCTGATGAACGTGAGGACTTTACCGTGCGGTGGCCTGCCACGTTGCAGAGCTTGTGTGAAGTATTGCGCGTTACGCTTGATGCGGAAAAGGTGGAGAACTCTAAGCACCTCAGTGAAGCCATGGCGATTGCACTAAGTTCGTATCTTGGTGGGCGCGATCTTTACATGCCCAACGGTGCCCGCTTAAAAACAGCATTGCGTGATATTCGTATCTGGCGAGAGTTTAAAGGGAACAACCTAGAGCAGTTAGCAAGAGAACATGGCTTAACTGAACGGCGGATCAGTGAAATCGTGGCAGAACAACGCTCAGCGTTCATTGCTCGCAAACAACGCAAGTTGTTTTGACTAACACATAACAGCGTGTATATTCCTTCGGCAGCGGGGACATGCATAATAAGGAGATAATCATGCGTAAATTGATAATGGTGTTGGCGGTAATAGCAGGAATATTTATCAGTGGCTGTGCCACATCTCATTATTCTACTGGCCGAGATTTCGATAGCAGTAAAATAGCTCAAATTGTTAAAGGCAAAACAACGGATAAAGAATTAGAAACGTTAATGGGAAATCCATTTTCTAAAAATATTGTTAGTGCCAGTAGTGAAAGTTGGCATTACCTATTTACTGACGTTACAGCCAAGGCTAAAAGCTATGTTTTTAGCACCACAGTAGATACTAATGGTATTCAAAAAAAACTAGATGTATTGATTGAAGGTGGTGTAGTGACTAATTACACCTACACAGAATCACCGTTAGGTAATCAAGCCGTTACTACCATGCAATAACCCCGAAACCTTTCATATCCAGCCATAAAGCATAAGCCGAGACAATGATGCAAATTTCATTGTCTCGGTTTTTTTATGGCTTTCGGTTATCCCAAACAGCAGTTTGCACCTAACCGCGCGAAGAGTGCGGTAAATAGTGCCCCTATTGCTGGTTCGCACGAACACCGCACTAGCAACCCCGTCTATCGACAATGTTTTCTTTATGGCCGTGAGCGCCGCATTGCCGCCGAACGCGCAGGCAATGTACCTAGCGATGTGCCGCTTTATTCTCACAACACCACCCGCCAAGGTTACTTTACCAGAGGCTGGCATTCAGTCAGCGCAATGGACCTTATTCGTGCCGAAGTGGATGCCAGACTGGAGCCACGCCATGAGTAATGCGCCCATGAAACAGCTACGCAACTGGCTAGCGGGAATTGGCCTAGGTGCTGGCGCCATCACTGGTGGTGTGTATGTCGCAGATTACGAAGGCTACAGCGCCACCGCGTATTACGACGTAGCGCAAAAGCTGACTGTGTGCCGTGGGCATACCGGCGCGGATATTGTGGAAGGTAAAACGTACTCCCAAGCCGAGTGTGATCAGCTGTTCGCCAAAGACATCAAAGCTGCTGACGATGCGCTGCTGCGGCTGACCGCGCCAGTGCCGCTAACTAACGGCGAGCACGCCGCCTACCTCTCATTTATCTACAACGTTGGTCAAGGCAACTTTGCTAGCTCGACCCTGCGCCGATTGCTGTTAGCAGGCCAACGCTTAGAAGCCTGCAATCAATTACCGCGCTGGGTGTACGCCCGAGGTATTCAATGGCCGGGGCTGGCAGCTCGCCGCGCTGGCGAACGTGAACTTTGCTTATCGGAGTTAGCCCATGGAAGCCGCTAAACGTTACGCCCTACTCATTGCATTGGCATTGCTCGGTGTCATAGCTCTCGTTCTGCTGCTGTTGTGGTTGTATTCATCCCATCAATACAGCCAAAGCCAAAAGAACTTAGCTACCGCGAAAGCCACCACGCAAGTGCTGCAATCAGACGCCATTCAACACTTAGCCGCCATCAAACTGCTGAGCGTAGAGAACACCAACCTAGTGCGTGATCAGCAGCTGCTCGCCGCCCAGCTTAAAGCGAGCACTCAACAAAAGCTGGCATTGCAGCAATCGCTTAATGAACTGCAGCAACAACTTACCACCACCTTAGCTGAGGCCAATGATGAACACACTCAAGCGTGGCGCGCTGACGCTGTGCCTAATGATGTTGTGCAGTTGCTCAACCAAGCCGCCCATCGTGCGCTATGTGCCGGTACCACAGACCCACTATGTGCTGATGCCAGAGGCACTGCTGCCGTGGTGCCACATCACCCCGTTGCCGCCAGCGGTAGCGGAGTGCTTGCGCCAACAGCCTATGCCAGCCAGCTGCATGCACAACCCACAACTACCTGCACTGGTGATATCGCTCTACGGCGATCTTGGCAAATGTAACGTAGACAACGCTGCTGCCAGAACGTGGCAGCAGCAAAAACAAGAACAACAAAAGGATGACTGATGGATGTATTTGATAGAGCCAGTGACCGTGAGCAGCAAGAGCGTGACGCTGCCATTGCCGCCGTGCTCGATGCCAGCCGCCCCGACAGCTTAGCCACCGGTTACTGCATGGATTGCGGCGATGACATTGAGGCAGAACGCTTAGCGGTTATGCCTCATGCGCCGCGCTGTGTGAGTTGCCAACAGTTGGCCGAAACACGCCAACATATTCGTACAGGAGGTCGCCGTGCTTGAAGTGCTATTTAAGGTGTGGCCCATCGTCGCCACCATTGGCTCGGTGCTTGGCACCTTGGGTATGGCGTGGCTAAGTCGCAAGTTCGTTCCCATGGCTGAGCACAGCAAGGTGGTGGAGATGGTAGACGCACACGAAACACGGCTCAATCAAGTCGAACAGCATTTGGATGCGATGCCAACCCGTGAAGAGTTACATGCGCTCGACAAGATGTTGACTGGCTTAGGTGAGCGCCTTGGTGGAATGGAGCGCGGTATCAACAGGCTGGAGAACAAGACTGACATGCTGCTTGAAAATGAACTGCGTGAAAAACGCCGAGGGGATGACTAGATGGGACAAGAGATGAGAAACGTGATGGCAGAGCATCAGCGCCTGTCGATTTTAATCAGCTTAGAGCAAGTGCCTGGCTTTCAACTTAACGAGTCGATTATCCGCGACACGCTGGATATGTACGGGCTGGACATTGGCCGCGATGCCTTGCGCACGCACCTCTCATGGCTTGAAGAGCAAGGGCTAATCACCATTGAGCAAATCAATAATCGTGTGTGGGTGGCGACCATCACCGGCCGAGGTGAAGACGTGGCCAACGGTGTTGCCATAGTGCCCGGTGTCAAACGCCCTCGGGCGGGAGGTTAAGCCATGGCCGTAAAACCACTTAACAGTTCACAAAAGGCTTTATTGCGCAACCTTGCGTTAGCAATGGCCGTGGCAACGCTTGAGAAAGACGTGTTAAAGCCAAGCATCGAGGCCGAGGGCAAAACCTTCAAAGATGGTGAGTTTCGGCGTAGGTACTTCAAGAATATGCCACAGGTAGCGCAGGCAGAACGCGCATTAGGCAAAGCTTTAAGGCAGGCATACACCGAACTTGCGGCCGCAATGAAAGCAGACAACGGAGGCCAAAATGGCGAATGACACTCGTGGTCGCCGCTCCAAGGTTGACTTGCTGCCCGACAAAATCCGTAAGCGTTTAGATGCGGGGTTACGTGATGGCTCTATCACCCAAACCGAGCTGCTGGATGAAGTTAATGCGCTGATTAAAGCCGCTGGTCTGCCAGAGGATAACCAACTCTCTCGTGCCGGCTTAAACCGCTACGCAACCAAGATGGAACAAGTGGGCAAAAGCCTACGCGAGATGCGCGAGATCACCCAAGTGTGGACGGCAGAACTCGGCGATAAACCCACCGGCGAAGTCACCAAACTGATTTTAGAAATGGCCCGTTCACAGCTGTTTAAAGCGCTGTTAAACGAGTCAGAGGACGGCCAAGCCGCTGATGTAGGCATGATTAAAGATGCGATGCTGGCGGTGCAACGGTTGGAGTCTGCCGCTATGGCTAGCCATAAGCGCGAAAAAGAGATCCGCGCGGCGTTTGCCGAAGAAGCGGCTAATGCGGTGACCGAAGAACTGCGCGGTGAAGACGGTATGAGCGAGCAGCTCGAAGAACGTATTCGCGGCATTCTATTGGGGAAAGCGTAATGCAAACATTCTGCTGGTTTGCGGTTCACGTCTTTGGCGTTTGTTTCGTTGTCTGCACTATTGTGGCTTTGGCTAGTGCGGCTTTGATCCCCGCTACATTTTTCGCTGGGCTAACCCTTTATCTGGCGCATGACCTGCCTTGGAAACTTGGAGGTAAACATGTCTGACAAAGTTGCTGGCATGAAGGCGGTATCGGCCCCGCGCAAAATTGACCTCGCTGAAGAGATGGCGCTGGCGGGTGTTGACGTGCCGCAAGACATCAGCGACGCACAGCCAGCTAATGCCCCTGTTTATTTACCCTATCAACAGCGCTGGTTTGAAGACCAAGCGCAAATCATGATCGCCGAAAAGTCACGCCGTACGGGGTTAACTTGGGCCGAGGCTGGCCGCAATGTGATCAATGCTGCCAAGCCGCGCCGCCGTGGTGGCTGCAATACCTTTTACGTGGGCAGCAAAAAAGAGATGGCATTGGAATACATTGCCGCCTGTGCGCTGTTTGCTCGCGCCTTTAACCAGTTAGCCAAGGCTGACGTATACGAGCAAACCTTTTGGGACTCTGACAAGCAAGAAGAGATCCTGACGTACATGATCCGCTTCCCCAATACGGGCCGCAAAATTCAGGCGTTGAGTTCGCGACCATCTAACTTGCGTGGTCTGCAAGGGGATGTGGTTATCGATGAAGCGGCATTCCACGAGTCGCTAGAAGAACTGCTGAAAGCCGCACTGGCATTGACCATGTGGGGCAACAAGGTGCGGCTCATCAGTACCCATAACGGCGTAGATAACCTGTTTAATGAACTGATTAATGATGCCCGTGAAGGCCGTAAAGACTACAGCATTCACCGCATTACGCTTGATGATGCGATTGCCGATGGTCTGTACCAACGTATCTGCTATGTGACTGGGCAAACATGGTCACCAGCAGCTGAAAAGAAATGGCGTGATGACCTCTACAAAAACGCGCCCAATAAAGAAAGCGCCGATGAGGAATACGGCTGCGTGCCGAAGAAGTCAGGCGGTACCTACATCAACCGTGTGCTGATTGAAGCGGCCATGGTGGCTGACCACTCAATTCCTATCTACCGCTTTGACGCACCTGAAGACTTTATGAGTTGGACGACCGAGATGCGTGAGGCCGAAGTGCGTGATTGGTGTGAGGCCAACCTCAAGCCAGCACTGACGCAACTATCGGACAACTGCCGCTATGCCTTTGGGGAAGACTTTGCCCGCCGTGGTGACTTATCGGTATTTGTTCCACTGCAAATTAAGCCTGATCTGCGCAAGCGTGTGCCGTTTGTGGTGGAGCTGCGCAACACCACCTACGACCAACAAAAGCAGATCATGTTCTACATCTGCAGCCGCTTGCCGCGTTTGATGGGCTTGGCCTTTGATGCCACCGGTAACGGCGGTTATCTGGCCGAAGCTGCCGCACTGGAGTACGGCACCGAGATGGTAGACCAAGTCAACCTATCGCAAAGCTGGTACCACGAATGGATGCCCAAACTTAAAGGTGAGTTTGAAGCCTTTAACCTTGAACTGCCGCGTCACCAAACTGTGCTCGATGACGTTCAGCACATCAAGCTGGTCAATGGTATTCCCGCTATCGACAAAGGCCGTAAAGACGATGTGCAGTCTGGCAAGGGCAAACGCCATGGCGACTTTGCGGTCGGGTTATGTATGGCGGTACGGGCTTCTTATATGGAAGGTGGTGCCATTGAGTACACGCCACTACCCGCGACCACTAGCCGCTGGGATGGTCACGCGCAGCGTGACTTTAATCGCCCAGATGATGACGACGATTTTAGCTACAACACCAAAGGAGGCTGTTGGTAATGATTAGCCCACAAGATATTAAAGCGCGGCTGGGTCGCAATAACTCAGCCTTGAAAGAAGTACAAACCGACCGTTCGCAGGTCGGTTTTATTGCCCGTGAATGGGAAGGACATCCGTCGTCTGGCCTCACGCCAGCGCGTATTGCTGAGATCATGCTCAACGCCGAGCAAGGCTATCTCACTGACCAATTTGATTTGGCCGACGACATCGAAGAGAAAGACGGCCACATTATGGCCGAGCTGCAAAAGCGCAAGAATGCGCTGCTGGGTAAAGAGTGGCTGATTAAACCACCGGCTAACGCCAGCGCAGCAGAGAAGCGCGATGCCGATATGGTGACCGATATCATTCAAAGCCTGCCCGATTTTGAAGACCTGATCCTCGATATGGGCGATGGCATTTTGCGGGCAATCTCCAACAGCCAAATCCACTGGGAAAGCGAAGGTAAACTGTGGTACCCCGGCAAGTTTGAAAGCTTGCCCGCACGCCGCTTTGATGTAGATGACGATGACCGCAACAAAGTGATGCTGCGCCTAGACGGTGGGCAGAAAGAAGCATTGTGGCCATTCGGTTGGGTGCAACACACCCATAAAGCCAAGAGCGGATATGTGGCACGCGCTGGGTTAATCCGTGTGTTGGCGTGGCCGTTCCTGTTCAAAAACTATGGGGTGCGTGATTTAGCCGAGTTCTTAGAGATCTACGGCTTACCGCTGCGCTTGGGCAAATACCCGAGCGGTGCCAGCACCGCCGAGAAAAACACCTTGCTCAATGCGGTGATGAGCATTGGTCACAATGCCGGTGGCATTATCCCTAAAGGGATGGAGATCGACTTTCAAGAAGCGGCTAAAGGCGGCGAAGGGCCGTACATGTCAATGGCCAACCTGATGGAACGCACTGCCTCTAAAGTGATTTTGGGTGGCACGCTCACTAGCCAAGCCGATGGTAAGTCGTCCACCAATGCGCTCGGTAACGTGCATGATGAAGTGCGCCAAGAGTTGTTGGCATCTGACTTGCGCCAAATCGCCAGCACCTTAACCCGTGATCTGGTGTGGCCGTTGGTGTTCTTCAACGGCTCGACATACAACAGCCAACGCCGTCGGCCACGGTTGGAGTTTGATACCCAAGATCCTGAAGACTTGGCCAAGTTCTCTACTGCCATTCCGTCACTGGTGAATGTAGGCGTGAAGATCCCTAGCGAATGGGTGAACAACAAACTGAAAATCCCACTGCCTAAAGCAGACGAATTAGTGCTCGGTACGCAGCAACTGCCTGCCGCTACACCGAATGTGGGCGGCGAACAACCTACCGCAGTTGCGACAGACTCTGTGCAACAAACGGCGCTGAACGGTGCGCAGATCACCTCGCTCAGTGAAATCATCCAGCAATACACTGCCGGTGCGTTAGATAAAGATGCCGCAGGTGCGCTGATTAAGGCAGGGTTCCCAGCTATCCCTGACGAACTCATCAGCAAAATGCTCAGTGGCCAACAGCGAAAGCAGACGCCCATTGACCAAGCTGCTGCTGCACTGACACGCATTGTTGCGTTAAAACAAAATCCACCCGCCAGTGCGAATATCGATCCACTCACCGAAGCCTTAGCGACAGCCGCAGGGCAGCAAGTGGATGACAACGTAGCGGCGATTGCGGATTTAGTTAATAAGGCTACCAGCTGGGAAGACGTTGAGCGGGCATTGATTCAAAGCTATGCCAACCAAGGTGCGGCCAACCTTGCCAGCATTATGCAGCAAGCTATGACCGCCGCCGCATTAGCAGGCCGTTACGATATCGAGCTGGGGAACTGATATGTTTAAAGATCTGAAACAGCAATACAAAAATGCCAAGGTGCTAATTAGAAAACTGCGCGCTGGTGACTTCACGTTTGAGGGGTTTTATGAATACGAATGGAGCGAAAAGTTCACTTGTTATACCGCGACCGATGGAACTACGGAATTATGGGTAGCTAATGGAATAAGCTTTTTTGGCGTGCGTGATAAGCCGTGGGAATTGGGGAACTTTCGCTATTGGGTGTGGTTTGCTGGCAGAGTTAACCATCAACGGAGAACTCTGGAAAAGGTCAAGCGTCGTAGACCATCGGAGTTAAAGTAATATGCCACAAGCCCAATATGGTAGCGTGCAGTTTAGCCAAGCAATCGACTTCTTTCGTGGCAAGCTCAACCTGCCCACCGCCGCGTGGGATGACCTATGGGGCGCCATGCACAGCCGCGCCTTTGTGGTTGCCGGTGCGCAGCAGGCTGACCTGCTCACCGATCTGCGTAAGTCCGTAGACGCGGCCATTAGTGACGGCATGAGTTTAGGTGAGTTTAAAAAGCAGTTTAAAGACCTTGTCGCCAAACATGGCTGGGACCACAAAGGCGATGCAGATTGGCGGGCGCAGATCATCTACGACACCAACATGCGCCAGAGCTATAACACAGGCCGCTGGCAGCAGTTGCAGCAGTTTGAATACTGGCAGTACAAGCATGGCCACCCCAAAGTGCCGCGTGAAGATCACCTGTTGTGGCATAACCTCGTGCTGCCACGCAATCACGTATGGTGGCAAACCCACTTTCCACAAAACGGCTGGGGCTGCACCTGCTCAGTTCGCGGGTTAACGGAGGGGCAACTGCGCCGGCTAAACCTTAAAGTCAGCCAAGCGCCTGACGGTAGCACCTACGAGTGGACCAACCCCAAAACGGGTGAATTGCTCGATGTGCCAAAAGGGATTGATCCGGGCTTTGACTATTCGCCCGGTGAGGCCGCATTGGGGCAACAGCTATCTGATGCTGCCATGCAGCAATGGGATGCGATTAAGCAAGACGCATGGCAGCAGCTCACGCCTGGCTCATGGAAAACCGCCGCACTGCCAGAGCGTTTGCCCGTTCGCCCGTCTGCGATTGCGTTGGCTGAGCGTGTCACCGATGCCGCTGCACTGCAGCAGCAGATCATCAATACCCTTGGCGGCGCTGAAACCGTGTTTCAATCTGGCGCGTTATCGGTGTACGCCAACGCTGCTAGCTTAGCTAAGCAACTGGACGTGGCGCAGTCTGTGTACGTGCCGCTGCTGCCAACACTATTCAATCAACCCGATGAAGTATGGGCTAGCTTTGAACGCCATCAAGGCACTGGCCGCGTAGAACTGCGCTGGCGTTTGCTGCGCATGGTAGACAACGGCGGCGGGCAGCTGCTGCTCGCGCAAGTGGTTAAGGGCGTGATTGAATCGCTGCAAGTTATCCCAGCCACGCAGCTTAACAACATCAACAAGCAGCGCTACGGCTTGCTGTTCAATGCTGCAAGTGAGGAGTAAGCATGGCTGGCGTTAATTTAACTATCAGTCAAACGGGCTTTGACAAGGTTGCAAGCGCGTTTAAACAGCTGAGTGATCGCGGTGATGACTTGCAACCGGCCATGAGTGCCATCGGCGAGTATCTGCTGGGCAGCAACCAAGACCGTATGGAGCAAGGCATCACACCATCAGGCGAAGCCTTTGCGCCACTCAGTGATGTCACCATTGCACGTAAGAACAAGAACCAAACCACGCCGCTCATTCACAACGGCTATCTGTTTAACTTGGTATACCAAGCCACCAGTGAAGCGATGGAGTTAGGGACGCCAATGATCTACGGTGCGGTGATGTTCTACGGTGCCAAGCAAGGCGAGTTTGGCCGCGTCAATAACCACCCTGTGCCATGGGGGGATATTCCCGCCCGTGAGTACCTTGGCATTAGCTCCGCAGATGAAGATGAGATTGCCGCCATCGTGGGGGATTTTTTGTTAGCCGGCATCGGTGAATAGCCCCTACCGCTAAAAAACGCTTGAGCCACTCAAACGCGCTGTAAGCAACGCAGCTATCAAACTGATACAACGAGGCGCACAAAAACCACTTAAACGCATTAGAGAGGATTTAAACGGGTTTTAAACTGGGTTATGGTTGGTGGCGTTGCAGGTATTGAGATGGAGTTTTGATTTGCAAAGTCATTCAACAATTACGGCGGACGGTTATTATCAGCTTCTGTCGAATCATATAGTGACACTAGCTCCCGGTGGTGGAGGTATGGAACCGCTTAAACCAAAGCTTGATGATGGCGGCTCAGGTCTTGAACCACAGGCCCAATCCATGCCTTCATCAATTGCGCAAGATGCTGCCACACAAACTAATGACAACGCGTTTGGAACCAATGGATTTATCATAGTGGCTGTAGTTGTCGTCGTTCTCGCTGCCATCTTCTGGCATAAGCAGCGGTGACCTACTGATATTAACCCCGAAACCTTTCAGATCCGCTAGCTAGCTCGAACACTAGACACTAGGCACTCAACGTTAATGTGAGTGCCTTTTTTATGTGTCAATCAAAAGCTGTGTTGGTGTTAGGTGGTGCAGTCGGTGTTGCTCATAAAGCTATCGCCGCGCTTAGCGCTACCGCACACCATGATCATGTGGGCACGGTTGCCTGCAGTTTGGTGTTGCCAACCAACAACAGCGAACTAGATACCCGCGTACAACTGCTGCCAGATGGCTTGTTTAAAGCCACGGATGGTCGCCCATTTGACGTACCCAGCGGCCAATGGTTGATGGATGAACGTGCATGGCAAAGCTTGCAACAGCATGCCGCCGCCCGCACCAACGACTACGTTACCGATTACGAACACCAAACCCTACGCACCGAAGAGAACGGCCAACCCGCACCTGCTGCTGGCTGGTTTAAACCGTCTGCCTTGGGTTACGAGCCAGGCTTTGGTTTGTTTGCCAGCTCGGTTGAATGGACAGCTAAGGCGCGCGCCTACATCACCGCCAAAGAGTACCGCTTTATTAGCGCCGTGTTTGCTTACGACAAAGCGACCGGCCGTGTGCAGGAACTGCTGCACATCGCACTCACCAACAACCCCGCGCTTGATGGCTTAAAGGCCATTGCCGCACTCACTAAAGACTTTTCAACCACTCCCACTAAGGAGAACACCATGAACCAAGCACAGCGCCTGCTGGCGGCTTTGGGTGTCAGTATTGAGGGCGTTGACCTCAATGATGCCGCTGCCGTTGAAGGGCTGATTGATAAAGGCGTGGCGGCATGCACTGCGCTCAAAGCCAAAGAAGAGGAACTCAACGCGCTTGCGGCGTCAGTAACAACACTGACTTCAGAAGTGGCCGCGTTGACCTCGCAGCAAGGTAAGTTTGATTCGAGCAAGTTTGTGCCGATTGCGGTGCATACCGAGCTGCAAACCGCCTATGCGGCGCTGAGTAAGCAAAGCGGTGACACTGCGATTGCTGACTTGCTGGAAGCGGAAAAGGCCAAGATTTACGGCCCCGCAGATCGTGAGTACTTGCAGAGCATTGGTAAAGAACGCGGCGTTGCAGCGCTGACCAAAATGCTCAACGAGCGCTCACCCATTGCTGCACTGACGGCGACCCAAACCACCACCACCGATGACCCCGCTAAGCTAGGCGTAGTGGCGCTGACTGCTGATGAAAAATTGGTGGCCGATCAACTGGGCATTAGTCACGCTGACTTTGCCAAAGCCAAGGAGAACAAATAATGATTATTACTCCATCCGCACTTTCAGCTTTGATGACGGGCTTCCGTGCCGACTTCCAAGCTGGTCAAGGTATGGCTGCTAGCCAGTACCAACAAATTGCCACTGTGATCCCTAGCTCAAGCAAGTCAAACACCTATGGCTTCTTAGGCCAATTCCCACAGTTCCGTAAATGGGTTGGCGCACGTGTTGTGAAAGATATGGCTGCCCATAGCTACACCATCACCAATGAACCATTTGAAGCCACCGTTGGCGTTGACCGCGATGACATCGAAGATGACAACATCGGCATCTACAAACCGATGATGCAGGAGCTTGGTCGAGCCTCAACGGTGTTCCCTGACGAGTTGATCTTCCCTCTGCTCGATGCTGGGCCAACGTCATTGTGTTACGACGGTCAGAACTTTTTTGATGCTGACCATCCTGTTTACCCGAATGTGGATGGCACTGGTGTCGCTGTAAGTGTCAGTAACTACGACGATGACGGCGGTAGCACTGCGCCGATGTGGTTCTTACTGGATACCACCCGCGCGATTAAACCGTTTATCTACCAAAACCGTCGCTCTATGCAGTTTATGCAGATGACGGACGCGAAAGACGAAGAAGTGTTCACCAACAAGCTCTACCGCTATGGCGTTGATTGTCGTGCTAACGCCGGTTATGGCTTGTGGCAAATGGCGTACGCCAGCCGTAAGGCCATCACTGGTGCCAACATCTGGGATGCTTACAAGAACATGCGTGGCTTTACTGCTGATGGCGGGCGCAAGTTAGGGGTTAAACCTAACGTTCTGTTGGTGCGCGGCGAGCATGAAGAGCAAGCCCGCGAAGCGGTTAAAGCCATCATTAACGGCGGCGAAACCAATACCCTGAGTGGCTTGCTGACAGTGATGGTTGCTGACTGGCTGTAAACCAACCCCTATTTACTGGCTCAACTGGGCGCAGCGGCTCACACCAACGCGCCCAGCATTAGGAGAACTCATGTTATGTCTAACAAAATTACGATTATTTCGGTTGCCCATGACGGTTATCGCCGCGCTGGCCTCGCTTTTAACAAAGGCGAAAATGAGTTGGATGCCGACAAAGTTAGCGCCACCCAGCTGGCTGCTATCGAAAAAGACCCTCGTCTTGCAGTCAAAGGAACGGTTGTTGAAACGACCGCTACGCAAGGGGCCGTGGACACTGCTGGCGTGGGTGCAGGCGTAAAAGTGGTGGATGGCTTTATCGCAGGTGTGGCCGATGCTGATGGCAAGGTGACCGCGCTGAAAGACATGAAAGCCGATGAACTCAAAGCCTTGGCAAAAGACTTGGGCATTGAAGGCTACGCCAACATGACCAAACCAAAATTGGCTGAAGCCATTGCCGCTGTTCCCGTGCAAGCACCCGCTGACGGCGACACCGCCGCTGATGCTGGAGCGACTGCATAATGCCTTACGCCACTGAGCAAAGCATGGTGGCGCGTTTTGGTGAGGACGAACTTATCGCCCTCACTGACCGCAGTGGTGCCGGCAGTATCGACAGTGCATTGGTTGCCAATGCCTTGTCAGATGCTGCCGCAACCATTGACGGTTATCTGCAAGCTCGCTACCCGCTGCCGTTAGCCACGGTGCCTGATGTGTTACAGCGTTTGAGCTGTGACATCGCCCGTTACTATCTCTATGACGAGAACGCCAGCGACCAAGTCACCAAACGCCACGATGACGCGCTGAAAATGCTCGGCCAAATCAGTAATGGTGTGGTGACCTTGGGGCTACCCGATGCTGATGTACCAGAGAGCAGCAACACCGCAGAGATGCAATCAGCGGGCAGTATCTGGGCACGGGAAAAGAGTAAGGGCTTTTTATGATCAACCTTGAACCGCTGATTATCGCCCGTCTTAAAACCCAGTTTGCCGATGTGGAAGGCTTAACTGAACTGGCCGAACTCGGTGACAGGAACGTGAGCAGACAGACCTTGTTTGTGATTGAGATGGCCGAGTCACCAGCACCGTTGATCGAGGGCACTGGCTTGATGCGGCACCGCATCGGTAACAGCTACGGCGTGTTGTTGGTGACGCCAGCTCGCAATAATCAACGCCCAGATATCACCGCAGACCGCCAGCAAATTCGTGATCTGCTGTTTGGCTGGGCACCGCACGAAGATTATGAACCGTTTTCTCTCGGCAATGGTGGCCTGCAACCCTCGCGCAAAGGGGTGATTGCTTGGCTATCGCGCTTTAACACGCAATATACGGAGGACGCCATTGGCGTGAGCTAACTATGGGCCGCAAAACCAAAAAGAAAGTGCTGCTGTTTGCAGCTGAAACCAATTACGGCGTCGATGCTATTGCCGCTGAGGAAACCACTAGCGCAGTGCTGGGACGTGAAGTGACCATTACGCCGATGGCTGGGGATAACACGCCGCTGGCGTATGACGATGGCACCATGGGTAACAAACCCGAACTGGCTACCGAGATCTACGCCACAGTGCAGTTCACTTGCGATATGGCCGGTTCCGGTACCGCAAATGTTGCCCCAGCGTGGGCGCCACTCATGGCGGCATGTTTACGCGCTGTTACTGTTGGCGCGGACAACGTGAGTATGCCAATTAATGAAGACGCCGAAGACTCGCTGACCTTTTACTTCTACTACGATGGCGCGCTGCACAAACTCACAGGTGCCCGAGGCACCTTCTCGCTGGCCGCCCAAGCCAAGCAGTTACCCAGTTTGCAGTTTACCTTTACCGGCTTGTTCGCGCCGGTGGTGAATGGGGTGATGCCAGCCACTACCTTTGACGCATGGCAAACGCCAGTGCCAGTTGGTGCGCAATACAGCTCATGCACACTGAACGGTGCTGCGGTGCGCTTGATTGCCTTTAACTACGACCAAGCTAACCAAGTGGTGCATCAAGAATACGTGGGCTTAGAAGAGGTGCAGATCACCGACTACCAACCGACGGCGAGTATCACCATTGAAGCCGAAGGTCTGGATGATTTTGACCCGTTCGCGTTGGCGCAAACCAATGCGGAAGTCCCGTTTGAGTTCTTGCATGGCCCCGCAGGTAACCAGTTTGGCTGGGCAAGTGGTCGCGTTAGTCTCAAGCGGCCAACCTATGGTGACCAAGACGGCACTTTGACCTATCAGATTGACCTCAACGTGATCGGTAACACCGGTACCATCACCACCAAATAAGGAAGCGTTATGTTTGTATTTACTGATACCCGTGTGGTTAAGCAATGGCCTGAGCGCCTGTTGGTGGGGGAAGATGGCGGCAACGTGGTTGAGTATCCAGTGGCGTTCGACTTGGAGCTACTGCCTGAGAAAGACTATTTGGCGCTGCTCAAGGAAGGCCCTGAAAAAGTGATGAATAAAATCCTTAAAGGCTGGTCAGGGATTGGTGACAAATCTGGTGCACCGATGGCAGACACACCAGAGAACCGCAACGCGTTGTTCAACTGGACGCCATTCACCAGTGCCGTGTTGCGCGCTTACCGTCAAGCATCGAGCGGGGAAGCTGCAAGAAAAAACTAACGGAGGGAGTGCGGCAATGGTATGCCAGCGCTCCAACACTCAGCGACACCGAGCAACAGCAGTTAGATAAGGAGATGGCTATGCTCGGTGTTACTTGCCGCAAGGAAGCAGAGCCTGAGCCGGTGGTGTTTTGGGATGAACACCGCTCGGCAATAGAGTGGTGGCTGCAGGTGCAAGACTTGCTGCGTTGGCAAGGGCCAGTATGTGAAGGCTTGGATGTTAGCGCAGTAAAAGCCGATGCCGAAATGAGTGGCCGCACCATCAACGCTGACGATTATCACCGCTTAAAACTCATTTCACACACCGTTAAAACCCTCTTTAACGACAGGTTGAAGCACTAATGAACGAATTAAAACTGTCCATAAAAGTCACCGCCGATGGCAAGCAGCTCGTTACCGTGATGGGTGATGGTGAACGCAGTGCTAACAACCTGTCTAATGCATTGAACTCTACCGGTAAGTCAGGCAAGGCGGCATCAACTGGCATTGATACCGCTGCAACCTCTTCACTTAAAGCAACGACTCAATTTGATGGACTACACAAGGCGGTGCTGGCCGCGTTAGGTGGTTTATCAGCGATGGCGCTAGTGGATAAAGCCGACGCATGGGGGCAGATGGCCAGCCGCGTTAAAATGGCGACCACCTCAGTGGCGGAATACGACTATGTGCAATCGCGCATGGTGGCCAGTGCCAATGAAACCTACCGCAGCATTAACGAAACCCGTGAGAGCTTTATCTCGATGTCGCCGATTTTGCGCGACCTTGGCTATGGGCTGGGGCAGTCTATCGATATCGTTGATAGCTTTAGTGCCTTGCTGGTGATCAACGCAGCGAGTAGCGATAAAGCCTCGCAGGCGCAAGATGCGCTGTCCAAGTCGATTCAGTCTGGCCGCATTGAGGCAGATGCGTGGCAGTCGATGTTTGGTGTTATGCCATCGCTGCTGAACAACCTCACCGCCGTGACTGGTAAGACTGGCAGTGAGATCCGCCAGCTTGGTGTGTCAGGCAAGCTGTCTATCTCTGACCTGACCAACGCGCTGTTGCTGTCGCACTCACAGAATATTGAAGCGGTAAAAGAGATGCCAACTACGGTGCGAGATGCACTGATGGCTATCAACAACGTGTGGGATGACTACCTTGGCCGCAGCAATGAGGCGCATGGCGTAACGGCGATGATGTCCAGCGGCTTAGTGACCTTGGCCGAAAACTTCAACACGGTTGCTAACATTGGTGGTGGCGTACTTGCCGCAGCAATCACGCTGTATCTCACCAACATGGGCAAGGCCGTGGTGACCAGTGGCATGGCGACGGTAGCCAGTGCCGCCCATGCAGTACAAGAACTCAAGACCGCCCAAGCGCAAGAGGCGCAAGCCGCGATCACATTAGCGCAGACCCGCGCGATGTTTGGTTTAACCACATCACATGCCCAAGTGGCCGCCGCTGAAGCGGCTCATGCAGCAGCGTCTGCCCGCTTGGCAGCAGCACAAGCCGTGCTAACTAATGCCTCGCGAGCCGCCGCGCTGGCACTTGGCCCCGTTGGGTTGGCACTCATTGTGGGTACCGCTGCCGCGTCGTTCTTAACCATGCGCGATGCGTCGCATGAAGGAGCGCAGGCGCTCAAAGACATGCAGCAGCCAGTGAAAGAGCTGCGCGAAGAGTTCCGCAAACTCAATGATGATCAGCGGGCGGCGCAACTGGTGAAGTGGTCAGACGCTGCGGCTGAGGCAACAAAAAAGGCCAAGGCATCATTTCAAGATCTTAGGGGTGCCATTGAAACAGAGTTTACAGTTTCATCAATGACCAGCGCCTATTTGGCTGGTATGGCAACTGAAACACCAGTGTTAACTCAATACCGTGCACAGCTTGAAGCCGCTATGGAAGCGGGTAAGCCTCTTGCGCCGTTGTTAAAAGAGATTGGTGCCGCGAGTGGTGTTCCAGAATCAACAATTAATAACTGGGTGAAGTTAGCCGGCGCGTTCGCTGATGCTCAACAGCAAGCGAACAATGCCAATAAGGTCGTCAGCGATATTAAAACCAACTTCTACACACTAGACGGTGCGCTTGATGACTTGGTATCTGGCCCATTATTCACGGGCGAAGCAAAGATTACCGCGCCAGTCATCTCTGACCCCGGGCTAACCAAATCCGCACAGGAGATGATTAATAAGCTCAACGAGCAAACCACGCTGTTTGGTGCGGCTACTGAGTCGGCCAAGGTGTTCTATCAGCTACAGGCAGGCGCGTTAGTTGGGTTAGACCCTCTGATGGCGGAAAAGCTGATTAAAGCCGCTGCCGACCTCGATGCGCAGAAAGCGGCAGAGGAACAAACAAAGAAGAACAAAGCTGCAGAAGATAAACGGGCTGAAACTTTAAAAACCCTGCTCGGTCATATCGACCCAGTGACCACTGCCGCTAAGCAATATGCTGAGCAAGAGCAGTTGCTGAAAACCTACTTTGAACAGACCAACACACCGTTGGCTGAGCGGACGCGTTTGCTTGCTGCTCTCAAAAACCAGTACGAGCAGAGCACACCTTATAGCCAACTGCGTAACCAGCTAGACCCGAGTTATGCCGAGGGACAAGCACACAACACCAACATCGATGTGCTTAACAATGAGCTAGCCGCTACGCCTGAAAATGATGTATCAAAGCGTGCTGAAATTAACGCGCTGATTGAGGCTGAGCAGCAACGTCATGCTGACAAGATGAACGAGATCAACAGTGGTGTATCGATCAACTGGAATCAGATGTGGCAAGACAGTCTTGACCGCATGACCAGCGGCATTGGCGAAGCCACAGCTGATGCCTTGTTTGAGTCGAAAAACTTCGGAGAAGGCGTAAAAGAAACTATTCGCGGCACAGCAAAAGCATTGGTGCAGATGTCTATTGAATGGGGCGCAAGAAAGCTAGTGATGGCTGCATTGGATCGCAGTATTGCGACTACAAGTGCTGCAACCAATGTTGCCACTGCGGCGGCAACAGGTACATCAATGGCCGCTGCTTATGCCCCAGCAGCTGCAATGGCATCGTTAGCCTCGTTCGGGGGAAACTCGATTCCTGCGATGGTGGGGATTACTGCGACAACCATGTTAGCTGAATCTCTCTCTATTCTCGGTATCGCCCACGATGGCCTACCGATTAACCGCAACGAGGGTACTTACTTGCTACGCCAAGATGAGATGGTATTGAACCCCAAGCAGCGAGATAACTTTGAATATCTTGTGGACTACGCAAAAAACGGAAACAACGGCGGCGCTAATCAGGTGAATCTCACCGTATCACCGACCATAGTTGTGAGCAGTGAATCACAAGTGAGTGACGTGCAAGAGCTATTACCGGAAATTGTTAAGGCCACCAAAATTGCTGTGGCTGAAGACTTCGCTAATCGCGGTATGATTTGGCGTGCTGCAAACTAATTTGAGCGCGTGTTTTTAGCTTTCCGTGAAAGTCAGCATAACCCCGAAACCTTTCATATCCGCCAATGAAGCCGTGACCGAGATAATCCGTCACGGTTTTTGTTTTTCTACGGGCGGAGTATTGCGTGCTGACCTTTCCTGACGGCATCCTTCCAACAGAATGCGCTTGGCAGCTGGTGTCGCGTTCCAAACAGTTTAAGAACCCGTACACCAACGGCGGTGGGCAAACCTTAGCGTTGCCCGGAGTGTACTGGACGGCAACACTGACGTTTGGCGTGCTCACTCGCGCACAAGCGGCGCTGATGGCGGGCTTTATTGCTGAAATGAACGGCATGGCGGGCAGTATGCAGATTTGGGATCATGCCTTCGCCATCCCGCAAGGCAATGCGGGCGGTACGCCAGTCGTCGATGGTAATGGCCAATCAGGCATCACGCTGAACATTCGCGGCTGTACCCCATCCGTCACATGGCTCAAAACGGGCGACTACTTTCAACTCGGTAATCAACTGCACATTATGACCGCCGATGCGGCGACTGATGTTACAGGCCGCTGCACATTAAGATTCCGCGCGCCGATGCGACAACAACCTGCCGATGGCACCGCACTTATCACAATTAAGCCAAAAGCCATCATGAGGTTAAAAGACGATAACCAAGGAATGCGTCGCTCGACCAAAAAACTGGTCATTTCTTCTTTTAGCCTCGAACTAGAGGAGGACATCACAGCATGAATGGTCTGTTTAGTCCTGAGATGATGGTCATTCTTAGACAGCGCAACCTCACCGCGGCGCTGTTGGTGTATTTGGATTTTGCTTCTGGTCCTGTCTATCTGCATAGCGGCGTCGGACAACTGGCCTATCAAGGTAACACCTACTTAGGAATTGGCACGCTTGGCAGCATTGGTGCGGTGACTGAGTCTGGCAAAGTTGCCCCTAAAAAACTGCGGCTAACGTTGTCTGGCATTCCGCCAGAGCTGCTAAGTTCGGCACTCACTGAATACTATCAAAATCGACCAGCACAAATCCGCTTTGCCATTTTGCATAACGATACTTATGCCGTGATTGGTGCTGATTTGCTGTTTGCTGGCCGCATGGATGTTATGACCTTGACCGATGGCGATGAATCAACGCTGCAGTTGGATGTGAATTCGCGCGGCATTGACTGGAAGAACGCTCGCAATGGTCGCTATACCGACGCCGATCAGCAATCGCGATATCCCGGTGATAAGTTCTTTGAGTTTGTCTCGCAAACTGTCGAACGCGAATTGCAGTGGGGTATTCCAAGTAAGTCCAACACCAGTAGTGCGGGTGGTGGAGGTACCAGTAATAGTACGAGGATGGCACGTCGATGACCGACTTAAACACATTTATTAGCGAACGTCGTCACCGCCAATTCGTATGGGGTGAAAACGATTGCTGCTTGTTCGTTGCTGATTGGCTACTTGCAAAAGGCAGTGACGTTGGAGACATTGCTGCTGAGTTTCGTGGTACCTATAACAGCCAGCAAGGCGCGTTTAAACAGCTCTTAAGTCGTGGATATAACGATATTAAAACAGCATTTGAAGTCAAGCTTGGTACACCTGTACAGCGCTTGATGCTGCGCCGTGGTGATGTTGTATTACTCGATACTAATAATGGCGATGTTATGGGGATATTTGCGGGGCAATGCTGCTTTGCTTTGGCGCAGAACGGCGTTGATAGCTACTCCATCTTTAACATAAAACAAGGATGGTGGGTGTGAGTGATATTATTGAAGGCACCCTCAAAGGTGTACCAGTTGGCAAACTACTATTTAATCGACTTGGTATTGATGCGTGGTGGGAGGTTGATGCGGGTAAATGGGTGCGCGATGCGCTCATGCCTTCGGTACCGGACTTTAGCAATGATGCGCTCAACCAACAGCAGATGGTCAAGAACCCCATCGAAGCCCGCCGCACTATCTATGGTCGCGCCATGGTATCGGGGCCGATGGTTTACGCCGAAGAGTCTGGCGACGATAACGAGTATCTGCATATTGTTATCCCACTGGCCGCGCACAAATGTGATGCAATTGAAGAAATCTGGTTTGATGACGTGCTCGTGTGGGATGGCGCGTTAAATAGCGACTACAGAGACCACGCGCGCATCAAAATTCACTTAGGCGACCAAACCAATGCCGATAGTGAACTGGTCGCAGAAGCCAGCAACTGGACAACTGAACATGTTGGCGTTGGCATCACCTACATCTATGTGCGCTTACTTAACGATGGGGAGTTTTGGACATCAGGAGTGCCGAACGTTAAAGCCTTGGTACGCGGCAAACCTGTTTATGATCCCCGCAAAGACAGCACTATTGGTGGCAGTGGTAACCATATAGTCAGCGATGACAGTACGTGGGAATGGAGCGATAACTGGGCGCTGTGTGTACTCGATTTCACCTTGTTTGAAGCGGGCATCGGTGCGGCAGTGTCTGAGGTCAATATGACCAGCTTCGCCAATGCCGCCAACGATAGCGACCAACGGGTAATCTACAACGAAAGTGGCGACAGTGAGCGCCGCTACACCTGCAACGGTACCTGCACTCAAGCGCAATCACCGACCTCCATTTTAGAAAAGATGCTCACTGCTGGCGCGGGCATGATGGCCTACATTGGCGGTGAATACACGCTCACATCCGGTGTTTATCAAGGCCCGTATGTCATCGAGCTGACAGAAGATGACTTGGCGGGCAACATCGAGCTGCGACCGTTCAATGCGCGGGCGAACCTGTTCAATACCGTCAAAGGCACCTTTGTAGATCCTGATAGCGCCTATCAGGCCACTGACTTTCCGCCCTATGAGTCTGACTACTATCGCAACCAAGACAACGGCGAGTACATCACCAGTGATGTGGACTACCCCTTTACTCAATCAGTCTATACCGCGCAGCGCCTTGCCAAACTCGCGTTAGAAATGAACCGCGCAGGTCAGCAAATCTCGGTACCCGTCAACATGATTGGCTTGGCCATCAACGTCGGTATGGTGATCAAACTGAACTTGCCACGCCTTGGGATTAATGCCGAATATCAGGTCTTAGATCGCGAAGTGAAATTGGGCGACCCAGTTTACCTCACTCTGCGTATTACCAGCGCAGAACTGTACGACTATGCCATGGGCAGCTACACCATTAAGCCGCTCACACCGCCGCTGAACTTGCCAGATCCATCGGTTGTGCCCTCACCAAAAAACCTCACTTGGACATCATTCGATAGCGATGCCAGCCAACTTGGTCAGCTCACATGGGAAGCGCCGGGTGGCGTGAGTTCGTATCGATATCGCATTGAAATCCAAAGCGGTGACTTTCTTGCCTACCAAATGAACATCACCGGCACCGTGCTCACTGTGCCGCGCATCGATGCCGGTAACTACACCGTCAAAGTGTGGGCAATCAACATGTTCAGCAATCGCAGCAACAATCCTGCCGAACTCTTACTGGCTGTTGCTACGGCGCCGCCATTGATCGGCATCGATGTTGACGCATCACTGTTTGAACTGCGCATTACCCCTCGTACAGCGGTGAGTACGGCCACTAGCACGGTTTTTAACGTCAAAGGCGGCGAAACCGAGAACGTGGCCGATGCCACCGACATTGGAACGGGTAAAACGGTGGTGTGGACAGGCCTGCGCTCTGGTTGGTCTTATTACCTTTGGGCGCAAACGGTGAATGATTACGGCATCAGCGAGTGGTTCGGCCCCGTTGCTGTATCAACCAGCAGTGATAACACCCGCTTAACTGATAGCCTCGCTGATAGCATCACCGAGTCCATGCTCGGGCAAGCGCTGTTGTCGAAAATCGACTTAGCCACTCAGTCAGGATCAGCCTTAGCCGACAACTTAGCTGCTGTACGCCAGTCGATAGACGATGCAAAACAGCAACTATTGTTGGCTCAGTTTGATATCAGCACCAACCAGCAGGACCGCGTTGCGTTTAACGCCCGTATTGCGCTATTAGATGAAGCGCGCGAACTGATTGATAGCCGCTTGGGTGAATTGGGGGACCAAGTAGGCACTATTGGCACCCGCATCAGCAATGTGGAGACTGAAAACGCCGGTACCGCCGCGCGCTTATCCGCCGTTGAAGCCAGCAGCGAACAAAGCGCCAGCCGTGTTGCATCACTTGAACAAGCCAGCGATGAGCAAGCGTTATCAATTGATGACTTAGAAACGGTTAACGCCAGCCAAAGCAGCCGGTTAACGAATGTTGAGCAAACTAATGCATCACAAGCGCAAAGCCTTACACAGCTGCAAACTCAGCAAAATAGCCAAGGCACCAGCATTGCCAACTTGCAGCAAACGACTGCCGACCAAGCGCTGGAGATACAGCAGATTGAAGCCGAGCAAGGAAATCAGTCCAGCCGCATCAACAATCTACAACAGGCATCGAGCGACCAAGCGCAGCAATTCAGCGAACTGGAAACCGAGCTTAATGACCAGTCAAGCCGAGTGTCACAAGTAGAAGCTACAACCGCTACTCAGGCGCAAAGCCTCACGCAGCTGCAAACGCAGCAGAACAACCAAGGCACTAGCATTGCTAACTTGCAGCAAACGACTGCCGACCAAGCGCTGGAGATGCAACAGATTGAGGCGGAGCAGGGTCAGCACTCAAGCAGTATCAACACTCTGCAACAAGCATCAAGCGACTATGCGCAGCAAATCAGTGAGCTTGAAACCGAATCAAACGATCAAGATGTACGCATCACTGAGCTGACAAAAACTAGCATCGATAGCGCAGAACGAGCCGCCCAGCTGCAAGTTGAAAAAGACAACGCCGCCGCCGAAATGCTGTTGCAAGAATTCGCCAGCGCTAAAGAAGTGCGCCGCACCGCTGCGTTATCTGTTCGGGCTGGTGAGGCTGAGTCGAACATCACTGAGCTGCAACAAGTTACAGCAACAACCGCCAAATCCGTGCAGCAGTTATCAAGCAAGACTGATGACAATGAGGCCGCGATTGAAATCTCCGCGCAAACGCTTGCAGATCTTAACGGCCAGCTCTCAGCAATGCTCGGTATCAAAGTGCAGGTTAACAACCGAGGCGAGTTAGTGGTTGCGGGCATTGGTGTTGGCGTTGAAAACACGCCTGCAGGCTTACAGTCTCAAATCTTGTTCCTCGCCGATCGCATTGCGTTTTTAAACTCAATCAACGGCGATGCAACACCGCTATTTGTGATGCAAGACGGCGTGGCTGTGTTGAATGCCGCGATTGTCGGTGATCTCACTATCGATTTTGCAAAGCTCAAAGGCACGCTACGGTCGGCTGATTATGTGCCTGGTGAGAACGGGTTTATGTGGTCTAAAAACGGCGGTTACGAAATTGTTTCCCCGCTTCCGGGTGGTGGTAAGTCTAGACAAACACCTGGGCTGATAGAACTTTTTTACCCTAATGGCAACAGATCATTAAGGCTAGGAGGCTGGACATAATGCCAATTGGCCTCGAAATCTACGACGTAGAAGAAAACCCGCTGTTTAGCGTAACTACCCACGTGGGGCGTTTTCTGGGCTCATTCAGCACTGGCGGACAGCAAGAAGGCAGCGTAGTGGATAGCCGCATCATCAACCATACGGCGTTTGCTTATACGGCAATATTCAGCGGCAAGATTGGTGGTCCAACATTCACGTTTGACAACACAACCGGCCGCATCAGCTGGAAGTACAGCTATGTAGTTAACGGCACTGAAAGTGTTAATGCAGCTGATATGACGCACACAGTGCGCTACGGGATCTACTAATGCCGACAGGACTGCAAGTTATGCTTGGTGGCACCGCAACCACCCAAATCACTAATGAAGATGTCTATTTCAGCCTATTCAGCAAGGGAATTTTGACTAATCAGCTGTCATGGGCGCAAGAAGGCAATAACAGCAGTGTGTATGAGCTAACTATCAACGGCGTAACTGCTGATGATGAACCCATGCTTGCACTGCGCTGTGCGGGCGGCACGTGGGCTGAATTGGCAAGTAGCACGCCAAACTCAGTGAAGTATCTCATATACAGAGTGGGTACCGCTGATGTGCTCTGGTATCTGTTCACAGCTAAATCACCCGCCGCTATTACGGACGGTCTCGAATTGTACGATATCGATGGCAATGTGATTTTTAACTCTGGACACCCCATCGCTAGACCACTCGGGACGTTTTCAAATGATGGCTACAGTGGGCTGGATTTGACAGGAAGAACACTTGCACACGTGCCTATGAAAATGGGCGCAACGGCATATCGTTTTTTCACTCACGGCTCGCTTGGTAGCTGTATGTCTGGCGGTGCTTATCCGGGATATCAAACATATCAAACCGAGGGCTGGCAACGCTCTGCAATTGCGATAAATAACCAAACAATAGCGATGGAAGCTCGCGAGCAGCGACTAGGACCATACCCTTATGCGTGTCTGCTTAACCCGCCACTGACTGGCATGAACAACTTTCAATCGCTTGATTATTCAAGCTTGATTTTAGACGTAACCTATTACTAAGGACTTTATATGTGGATTAAAGCAACTCAAGCCAGCGTTAGCGCTAACGGCACAATCATCACGGTGAATAGCGGCGAATCCTTTGCATCAGTGCAGCCGGGTGATGCAGCTATTCTTGGTACCAACCCACCCGTGGAGATTTTAAGAACGCAGCAAGCTGCTGGCGGCGCATGGCAATTGGTATTAGAAGAGGGCTGGCCTTATGCCGCTGTGACTAATGGCCGCTTACGTGTGCAGCCAAACGGTGGACGCTTTGCAGCGGCGATGCAGGCGATGCGTGATGTTAACACCTATGCTGCTAACACCCATGCAGCGATGAATGCATGGCTTAGCAGCACCGCCGCGACTATCAGCGTAGAAAAAGCTGATGGCTCAAGCATCAGTATTCCTACCTTACATAGCTACACCAGCAATTGGGGGACGGCTGCGACAAGGGATGTTGGTACTGCGGCTGGTAACGTGATGGAAGTCGGCGCTTTTGGCATTGGGAGTTATAACAAAACATGGTACTCAGGCATGACGACTGTGGTAGCTCGTTGGGTTAATGTTTGTACTGCTACAGTTGCTGATGGAGTTCGTACAATTTTAACTCTTAATATAGGTAAAGGGTTTTCGGCAGGCTCTAATGGCTCATCGTCAATAAACTTCATTTCAATGACTGGTGGGAATAACTTAGGTTCAGAACGAATGCTGGTACAAGGATTCGTTATGTCATCTAATGTTGGTGTTTTGGGAATTGTTGCATCAGATAATGGCAATGGTACATACGAAATTTGGGTGAAACTACCTGATTACTCAAGTGTAACTGTCAATGCCATTGGTAATATGAATATTTCGACGAAAATTGGCGTCTATAGTGACACGGACCCAGCTGGCTTCACTAAACCTCTCCAACTAATCCGAAATTCGATTAACACAACGATTGATAGTAATGGCTTTATCAAATCTGCATCACCCATCATCAAGCTGTTTGCTGATGACATCGACACCAACGCGCAAGCCGCAGAACAGCAACCTAAGTTCATCAAAAATGGGGTGGGTGATTACACCATCACTGGTACTAGCGGGTTAGCTAAAGAGGGTTGGTGGATTGAGACGCCAAAGGACTCCAACGGTAACACCAAAGTCATCATCCAAGCGCTTGAAGAAATCGAACAGCCAGATGGAACGTTCAACATCAACATTAAAACCACAGAACCACGCTATGGGCTTGATGAAACTGGTCGGCTGATTGGTATCGGTGACCCCTGCGACATCCCAGCAGGCCGTTGGATTGATATCCGTTTGCAGCAACTACCTATCGATACACCAGAAGAAGTACCAGCAGAGTAAAAAGAGAGCGGCCTGCTGATGCTACCAACACCAACAGGCCGTTAACTACACAGGAATGCACCCTGTGAGCCAACCAAGGCTCTCTCACCGCGTCGACACGGCGAGTCAGAGCCTAACATACTTTTATCAAAAAAGGAGGCTCACATGCCAAAGCCGATCATCCCTTGGATGGGGGGTAAGCGCCGATTAATTAAACATATTTTACCAATATTTCCTGAGCACACAGCTTATGTAGAGCCGTTCTGCGGAGGTGCGGCAATGTTCTTTGCCAAGCCGGAATCAAAGGTGGAAGTCGTAAATGATATTAACGGTGAATTGGTAAACCTTTATCGGGTACTCAAATACCATTTAGAAGAGTTTCTAAGGCACTTTAAATGGGCTTTAGTAAGTCGTGAAGAGTTTATATGGCAGCAGAATACTAACCCAGAAACGCTAACAGATATTCAACGCGCAAGCCGTTTTTACTATCTGCAAAAGTTAGCCTTTGGTGCAAAAGCAACTAGCCAGACATTTGGAGTTACGCCAACACGGCCAGCTGGGCTAAATCTACTGCGGATTGAAGAAGATCTGAGCACAGCCCATTTGCGCTTGGCTCGTACATGCATAGAGCATCTGAGCTGGGATGAATGCGTTAAACGGTATGATAGAGATGGCACTTTATTCTATTTAGATCCGCCTTATTGGAATACGACTGGCTATGGCTGCGATTTTGGCTTTGAACACTATGGTCATATGGCTGAACTAGCAAAATCAATTAAAGGTAAGATGGTGATCAGTGTTAATGATATTCCTGAAATGCGGAAAGTGTTTGAGGGGCTATCGATGAAGTCAGTGCCAATCAACTACAGCGTGGGGGGGAATCAACGAGGTAAAGACCGTGCTGAGTTAATTATCTGGAACTGGTAGAAAATAAAAAGGTCCTTCGGGACCTTTTAGCTTTTCTCATTTAGACGAATCCGTTTCTCATTTAGCTCGACGCGCTACAAGCAGCAAGTTCTGCTTCCCTAGACGTAGTATTGGATTTCTTCTCAGTACTGGAACGCCAATTGTAGAGTTGGGATTCGTAAAGATTAAGCTCACGCGCTGCGGCGGCTACACCAATCTTTTGAGCGAGCTTAAGAGCTTCGGCTTTAAATTCTTGCGTATGGATCTTGCGGGGTTTCTTTGTTGACATACTTCACCTCAATAAGCGATTTTACTCACTTAGCGAGATGTCCAAAAGTACCGGATCGGATCAATACCATAGCGTCCTGTGACAGTGTAATAGCCCCCGATTAAAACGGACACTCATTAGTTAAGCGATAGGCTTAGACCTATCTTTAAGGAGTGTCTATGGAACGTATTGAAATTATTACTGGCGAACAACGTCGCCGTCGTTATACTCCGCAAGAAAAAGCAAAGTTCGTTGCCATGACTATGCAGCCGGGCTATTCGGTTTCGCTGGTTGCCAGGCAAAACGGCATAACCCCGAGTCTATTGTTTAAGTGGAAAAAGCTCATGCAAGATGGTGGTATGTCTGCTATCCAGTCTGGTGACGAAGTCGTCAGTGCTGCAGACCATAAGGCGCTTCAAAAGAAAGTGAAACAGCTTGAGCAGTTGCTCGGCCGTAAAACGATGGAAACCGAAATTCTAAAAGAGGCGCTGGAGATAGCTCAGTCAAAAAAGTTGATATCGCGCATGCCATTGCTACCACCGGACGATTCCCTGTCCTCCGAGTAGCTGCGGCTCTTGGCGTGTCGCGTTCGAACTTATACCAACGTTTGTCCGTGCGCCGAGAAGGCCGCTCAGTACGCTACAACAAGGCTGATGATGCGCTGTTATTGCCGTTAATAATCGACCTCTGCGAGGAGCGTGGAAGCAACGGCTATCGCCGGATTACTGCGCATTTAAATCGCCAGTTGAAAGCAGAGCAGCATGTAATTACACGAGTGAATCCCAAACGCGTCTATCGCCTGATGCAACAAAACAACTTGCTGTTACGCAAACATACCGGTCGTGTAAGTGAGCACCGCGCTCATGACGGTCAGGTTATTACGTTGCACCCAAACACTCGCTGGTGCTCAGACGGCTTTGAAATAACGTGCTGGAACAAAGAAAAAGTGCGCGTGGCATTTAGCTTAGATTGCTGTGATCGTGAAATTATGAGTTATGTAGCCACAACGACGGGTATCCGCGCTGACATGGTTCAAGACATTTTGGTTGAAAGCATGGAACAGCGCTTCGGAGATGTCCGAGAGTTGCCACATACCGTGGAATGGTTAACCGATAATGGCAGTTGTTATATCGCCGAAGAAACACGGCAGTTCGCGAAGTCACTCGGTTTTAAGGTGTGCACGACGCCAGTTAGAAGCCCGCAAAGCAATGGCATGGCAGAAGCTTTCGTGAAGACGTTTAAACGAGATTATGTATACCTGAATGACCGTCCAGACGCAGCCACGGTGCTTGCAAAGCTCGCTGAATGGTTTGACGATTACAACAATTACCACCCACACAGTGGATTGAAAATGATGTCACCTAGAGAGTATCGAGCTCTCAAAGTGGCGAGTTAAACTGTCCGTTTTAGTGGGGGCAACTACAGACAGTTTGATCTATCGCGCTACTACCAATGGCAGAGCTGCTTCCTTCAGTAGAAATAGAAACAACAAACTCTTGCGCTGTGGATGGGCCAGTGTCGTTGGTTAAAATGTTCCCTGATGGATTAACACCATTCACTAAGACAGTGTTGGTGTTTAAGTTGTCACCTTGTTCTACGGCTACGATAGTATCCGTTACACCCGTTGAATCATTTACCCCTGCACCATAAACATTGATAATCAGCTCTGCTTGGCTAGTTTCTCCAGCACTATCTCGCATGGTGTAGGTGAAGATATCCTGCACAACTTCGCCTTCCGCAATAGCGCTATTATCAGCATTTGGGGTGTATGTATATGAACCATCAGCACTCAAGAATAATTGCCCATGAGCCCCTTGGTAAAGAACATCGGGAGTTCCCTCGCCACCTGAAAATGTAAATGTTGTTCCATTAACGCTTGTGATCTGGTCACTACTAAGCGTGATACTGCTAACCAATCCCGAACTATAGGTAACATCTGTAACCGTAGTACCTGTTGGTACACCTTCGGCAATCACAGTCATTCCTATTCCGATGGTTCCGGTTAGATTAGAAAGTTCAGTTAATACAGTACCACCGGTTGTTGCACTTGATTGCAACATGGCTTGTGCACCTTGTGAGGAGTTTTCAATGCTCTTGGTCGAGTCTTCGAACGATACATACTGGTGAGTTTCCAAAAACGAAACAGGATCGTTGATTGCAACATATCCACTTCCATCCCAGTAGTAGTTGGGGATATGGCTTAAAGGAATACTGTAACCGTTAACAATAGTGACTGGGGAAGACGTTGCGTAGACTTGGGTGAACGTGCCACCATTATCTGCCGAGTAATACAAAGCATTGTATGAGACATTACCGCCGACATCAGTTAAATCTACATATAACTCATCACCATTCGTCACTTTATTAGCGAGAGACTGACCATTAGCGGAGCTAAATGTGAGTTGATAGCTACCGGTGTTTACCGTCACTACGCCAACTGCAGCTGTGCCTTGTGAAGAAAGTCCATCAATGCTTAAAACATCATGACTATCAACATCGTTATCATTATTTAATACATTTCCAGTAGCGTTATATCCACTGTAGTCAAAACCGGAACCCACAGTAGTAGTAGATTCCTTAGCACTATTGAAATCATCATTGGAGACTGGTGCATCATTACTACCTTGGATGTTAATCGTCAATCTGGCCGTCGCGAAGCCGCCCTTACCATCTGCTACGGTATAGGTAAATGTATCGGTGGCAGTTCCAGTTAATAACGCATCTACACTACTATTACTATTTTCGACAACGTAAGTGTAGTATCCATCTTGGTTGATATTTAAAGTACCGAACTGACCTATAATAACCGTAGTGCCGTTACTGCCGACGATGGTAGAACCGCCACGACCTGCAACAGACACATCCGTCACAATCAGGCTATCGTTATTCCCGTCAGTATCATTCGTTAGCACGTTGCCAGTTGCATTAACCGTAGGTGTTATCACTCTTACTGGAGTATCGTCCAGGTCTGTACCCAATTCTACAGCCATCGAGTTATTATCGTCATTTGCAGTAGGAACGATGTTTGCGGTTTGCTTATCGACTAACTCATTTAGCGCTGAATCCACTCGATCTGATGATGATTTAACATCCACCACACTGTATATGCCGGCTTCCGCACCAGTAGCAACAGTCAAATCGGTTTTAGTTAATCCATCAAAGTAGGCTTGGTCGACAACAAGAATGAAGCCTAGGTTATCACTCGAATCACTATCGCCGTCTTGGTTTCCGTCGGCTTGAGCGGTTTCAAAATCCACAAAATCTGTATCTGTCCAGAAATAGAAGGCCTTGACTTCGCCCTGAACTTTCAACGGACGACTAATCCAACCGTAGTAATCCGTTCCTCCGATATTAATACCTATAGCTGAAACGTCATTACCACTAAAATAATGGCTGTTGTAGTTAGAGTCGTCTACAGTAACAGGCCCTAAACCATTTGCGTAAGTTTCATCTGAGATAATAATGGTATGAGAAGACTGCTCTTTCTCTGCCCAGTTCTCAGTGTTATTTGCGATACCATCGCCGTTAATATCCCGCAACATTGCATAGGCATTTACGAAATCATATCTGGCCCATTCAACATCAATGTTTTCACCATTAACCGTCAAAACACCGTGGTCGTCATCGCTCGCAGCCTGGCCATCAGAAACAGTGTTATTAGTACCAAAAACCACGTCAGCAAAATGTTGCCCTTCATCACCGGCCGTGTCGTCACCATTATTGATAAGGCTATCCAGTGCATGGCCGAACTCTTCTACAAGCACCCTAGACGCTACATCAGCCCCAAATTGCAACAAATAGGATTCATTTAAATAAATGGTTGGCTGACCATTAGTACCGTTAGCACTAAATGCGCCTAGAGAGCCACCAAATGTCTGATTATCAAGTAGCTCCACCTTAACGTTGATTTCATTTGAAAAAATGCCCTGTCTAACCGCCTCTAAAGACTGTAGCCAAGCCATATCAATCTGTTCTTTTCCGCCATTGAATATCGAAAACAATTGCTCTACGGAAGCGGTTTCGAGAAAGGTTCTTATCTGTTCCGATGCCAGTTCAGTAGCCTGATTTGTAGACTCATGAGCTACCGCTGGTTCAAAAAAGCTGCTATCCATATCTTGCACAGATAAATCGATATCGTGAGACGACGTATCAGCATCACTCATCACATCCGCAGAGGTAGCAACAGCAGCACCATCGAACATAAAACGCTGCTCTAACTTCATCAATTCAGTTTCAGAAGAAAACTCTTGGGGAAATAAGGGTTGAGTCATTTTGATACTCCTCAGACTACTGACTGAAATTTGATGACGGCGAAGGGGCTTTGATATTGATTCGACCACTCATGCCGGGAAGAAGCTCTTTATGCGTGTCATTAAGAAGCGCGAACACTTTTATTGACTGACTGAGCGCATCAACTTTGCCAGATGTATAACCAATATTGGCTTGATAGATTTTCTTTGTATCAATCACGTAAATAGAGAGTGGATAACCTATTTTCAACCATGAAAGCCATGAAGAAGGAACGATAAACTCAACCATAACCGATTGATTATTTTGAATTTCAATTAATGGCTTGCCTGTTTCGACAAATTCATTTTCATTAACGAATTTATCAGAGATTGTTCCATCATAAGGCGCCGTAATCGTACAATTGCCAACAACCGCATCTAAAAGCTCGACTTGTGCCTTAGCTTTTTCAACTTCAAGCCTGCTATTTTCTAATTCCACAGTTCCCACAGCATCCATTTCCGCCATGCGTTTCGTTCCATTGAATTTGTTCTCAGCAATCTGAGTTTCTATTCGTGCTTGGCTTAAGCGAGCGTTTTCAGCGTCACACTTAAATTCAATGAGCTTCTGACCTGCGTGAACCAGAGTGCCCTCTCTCACTAACAACGAGAGAATCTTCCCTGTCATTTCTGCGCTCAATGTAGCGTGATGACTTGCTGTTATTTGTGCTCGCAACTCTTCGATTTCCAAAGAAGAATTAAGCTCTTCTGCAAAAGCTAAGCTATTGATAAATAGGCAAGCTAAACCACAAAAATGCTTGATATTGATGTCCATTTCACACCTAAACATCAGGTTCAACAGGCAGTTGGATACCATTAATATCCTGGGCAAGCCATTGCTTGATAATGGCGCCCAACTGCTCGAGATCCATATCATCTACACTATTGATTAGTGGTTCATGTCCAATACTAGAATCTAACAAGCCTACAGCCTCTGCGTACTTTGACATTGCTTCATAACGTCTTAATTCACTTAAAATAGTCGTAACATTTGCCGAAATTCGTCGCTGCTGCCCAGCCATATTGCCTTCAGTCTTACTGATTGCAATTTGCTCTAACTGATTATCAACGTTAAACAAATCGTCAGACCGCTGATATTGAAGCAGTGCATTCGTATATTGATGAACGGCTAAATGCACCTTAGCGATAGTGGTCATCTGAAGCGCGGCGCGTTTTAACTGTTCGATAGATTCAGTCTTTTCGGCCACCTCTTTCTTTGAAGAGTACGACAGCAAATTCATTAAATTAAAGCTCAGAGAAGTACCGGCTGAATTCCACGCATGATTTACCATGTAATAATCATTGTCATAATGAGTGCCCACCTTAAAGGTCAAGTTAGGGAACATTTTTAACAGCGTCTTGCGCGTTTCTAACGCAGCAATTCTCACATTAAAATACTGTTCTCTTAAGTCAGTGTTGTTAAATAGCGCATATTGCTCCAGCAATGCTACATCCACAGACAGAGGTGTAAACTCTTCAGATACTTCAGAAAGTTGGAACTCTGTGCCAGGCAAAACTCCCATCAATTTCGATAGTTCTATTTTTGCACCAGACAAATCTCGGTTAATACTCTCAAGTAAACGCAGATTTTCGAGAAGATTACGTTGATATCGCAAAGATTCTTCTGGAGAGGTTATTTTTTCAGATACCAAACTTCTGGATTTATCGAGCGCGGTCTCTGCTTCAGAGATTGCAACCGACACTTTGCTCGACAACTTCTGATTAGCCAACGCTTTCCAATAAGCAACACGCACATTTTGAATCAATAAATGCATTGCCCGTCGACGCTCTTCATTAGCAACCAGTAATCGATCAGCATTTTGCTTTGACGTGTAATAGCTCGCCCCAAAATCCAGTAGACTCCAAGACAGACCTAAATCATAAGTATTATGTTTGGGGTCAATAGATACATTTGTTTCTCTGTCACGATCGATGGCATATGGCGTGCTGTAATCAGCTTCATAACGACTAGAAAAATTATTTCGCCAATCATATCCAGCTTCAGCTAAGAGTTTAGGCAGCATGTCAAACTTGCCTGCTGCTAACTCACTCGAAGCAATCGATTGTTTGAACACCAAAACCCTTTGTTCCAAATTATTTTTTAACGCTCTTGAGATCGCTTCCGATAAAGAGATTGGCTGTGTAATTGGCTGACTAGCTGCAAGAATCATCGCTCTATCAGCTTGATATCCTTGTTCTAAATCTCTAAAAGACAAATCGTTAGGTGTGATCGTGCATCCTGAAATGCACAGTGCGGCTAAAGAGCTCCCGAAGAGCATGGTGATACGTTGCATTTAATGTCCTGAATACTGAAAGAAAGTGCCGTTTAATCCATTAAAAGCAGAGGTAGGATTTAGACATGTAGCCTATTTTAAAAGCGTCCTTTGCTTTTATACTTTCTGCGCCCATCAACCCCTAACAGATTATTGACAGAAATGCAGATTTTTTCAGAATTTATTTTTAGAAAATAATTACTTTAGAGAGTAACGATTTACACGAATTTAATCAACGGGTTATAAAAAGAAAGCTACAATTTTAGAGTTTTGGAGTTTGTCAGAATATTATCATCACTTAATAATAAAGCTTCTTATTTACAAGAAGCTTTATTTGACAAAAATATGCCGTGTAATGAAATGATAACTATTACTGATAGTATTTTTTATACCAATCTGCAAAAGCTTGTACACCTTCTTTGATACCGACTTTGGGTTTGTAGCCAATCGCCTTGAACAGATCTTCAGTATCGGCCCATGTGGCCTGCACATCACCGTCTTGCATATCCATCATGATTTTTTCTGCTTTTTTACCCAGCGCAGTCTCGAGTTCAGCAATAAAGTCCATCAGTTTTACCGGGCTGCCATTGCCAATGTTGTAAACACGGAACGGCGCCAAGCTGGTTGCTGGTGAGCCGGTTTCAACTGTCCAGTCACAGTTAGGTTCTGGGATATGTTCGGCGCAGCGGATCACCCCTTCTACGATATCGTCGATAAAAGTGAAATCACGGCTCATGTTTCCGTGGTTGAATACTTTAATTGGCTTATCTGCCGTGATTGCATTAGCAAACAACATCGGCGCCATGTCAGGGCGTCCCCAAGGGCCATAAACGGTAAAGAAACGCAGCCCTGTTGTTGGCAAACCGTACAAGTGGGCATAACTATGGGCCATCACCTCATTGGCTTTTTTAGTCGCGGCATAAAACGACACCGGATGGTCAACGGAATCACCGGTCGCAAATGGCATTTTACGATTTAAGCCATATACCGAGCTTGATGATGCATACACTAAATGCCCAACCTTGTTGTGACGGCAGCCTTCCAGAACGCAAAGCGTACCGATTAAATTGCTGTCAGCGTAAGCAAAGGGATTGGTTATCGAGTAACGCACACCCGCTTGTGCGCCCAAATGGATCACGCGCTCAAACTGTCCATCAGCAAACAACTGCGCCATGCCTTCACGGTCGGAAAGATCGAGTTGCTTGAAGGTAAACAGAGCTTCACCATCAAGCTTATTTAAACGGTCTTGTTTTAGACTGACATCGTAGTAATCATTGAGATTATCGATACCTACCACTTCATGCCCAGCTTCACACAGACGTTCAGCCACGCGAGAACCAATAAAACCAGCGGCTCCAGTTACCAAATACTTCATTTACGCCTCACAAATAAAAACGCCGTATCAAGTAGATACGGCGTCTTGGCATCAATGTCAGTGCAGCATCCACTCAAAATTTAGAGCAAATGCTATCATAAATAATTAATCGTGACCGAAGATATCGCGGGTGTAGACTTTTTCCGCCACGTCTTCTAAATCAGCTTCCATACGATTCGATAGAATCACATCAGACTGCGCTTTAAATTCATTCAAATCACGGATCACTTTTGAACGGAAGAATTCGTCTTCTTTCAGCACAGGCTCATACACCACAACTTCGATACCCTTGGCCTTAATACGCTTCATCACACCTTGAATAGCCGATGCGCGGAAGTTATCTGAACCACTCTTCATGATCAGACGATACACGCCCACCTTCTTCGGTTGCTTAGCGATAATCGAATCTGCGATAAAATCTTTACGAGTGCGGTTGGCATCCACAATCGCAGAGATCAAGTTGTTCGGCACTTGATTGTAGTTAGCCAGCAACTGCTTGGTGTCTTTCGGCAGACAGTAACCACCGTAACCAAAAGATGGGTTGTTATAGTGCGTACCAATACGTGGATCTAAACACACACCATCGATGATTTGACGAGTATCCAAGCCATTCATTTCGGCATAGCTGTCCAACTCGTTGAAGTAAGCAACACGCATCGCTAAGTAGGTGTTCGCAAACAACTTAATCGCCTCAGCTTCGGTGCTTTCAGTGAATAAGACAGGGATATTTTCTTTCAGCGCACAATTAGCCAAAAGACGAGCAAATGCTTCAGCACGTTCTGAACGCTCACCCACGATAATACGAGATGGATAAAGGTTATCGTACAAGGCCTTACCTTCACGCAAGAATTCAGGAGAGAAAATGATATTGTCTGAGTTCATCTCTTGCCGCAGGTTTTCGGTGTAACCCACAGGCACGGTCGATTTGATAATAATGCACGCGGTTGGGTTGAGTTTGACCACTGTCGCGACCACTTGCTCAACGGTGCTGGTGTTAAAGTAGTTAGTGGTCGGATCGTAATCAGTGGGCGTCGCAACAATCACGAAATCAGCATCTGCGTACGCATTGACATCTGTGGTAGCTGTTAAATTCAGCGTCTTAGAAGCCAGATAATCTTCAATCATCTCATCAACAATCGGTGACTTACGTTGGTTAACCAATTCAACGCGACTCGCCACAACATCGACTGCCATTACTTGATGCTGCTGAGCTAATAAAACAGCATTGGACAGACCTACATATCCGGTCCCTGCCACAACAATTTTCATGATAATCCCTAATTCATATAACTAATGGGCGCCATCGTGGCGCCCATTCTACCCCCAAACTATTGGCGATAATAAGTAATAACTGTTGAAATGAATTGAGATAGATCACTTACTGGCAAGGCATTAATGCCTGCGGCGGCCTCTCTTCCTCCCCCCGTTGCAAAGCTGCTGCAAATTTCACCAGCACCTTGACGATTAGCTAATGGCGCCCGCAATGAGACCATCAAACTACCATCAGCATTATGCGTCACCACAGCAATCACCCGCGAAGGATGTTGATTAGCAAGATCATTCCCCAACACGCCGCTGACGCGCTTTGCCCACGGTTCATCTGGCAATGTGAAAATCAACAAGGTCTCGTCATCATGAGTCGGTTGCTGCGCTGCGACATTTGCCATATCGGCTTGATAGGCGGCTCGTAACTGATAGAAAGGTGATGTTTTATCATCGCGCAACATAAAGGGCGATTCATACTTCACTAGCGCTTGGAATAACTTGGCGGGCGAAAAATGCAAATCGTCCAGATGAGCACCATAACCGTTGTAGTTTACTAACGTGCCAAGCTCGCATAAAAAGACACTATCAGCATCTGACAAACCACGCTGCTCAGCCAGCGCATCCGCTACCGCTATCATATTGTCGCCATAGGCTGCCGCAATAGCCCAATCTCGGTATTTGCCATTAAGTAATTTATCAACAATCAAAGCCGTACAGGTATCGGCCGCTGTATCAACATGTACCGTTAAGAGTGGATGTTGTGGGATTTTGCCAGCACGATGATGGTCAATATAAGTAACCGAAGCGCCATGAGCTAACGCCGACCGCAGCGCCTCAATATTCTTTTCCATCGAGATGTCTAGCACGAGCAACTCGTCATCAGCTTGAGCGTTCACTTGCTTTAGCAACGAGATATCACGCTTTACACCAGTAATGAGCTGCGATGTTTTGGGCACTGCCAAACGCATTTGTACTAATGAAATAATACCGTCAGCATCGCCATTAAAAATATCGTATTGCATCCCGTCACTACCGCTCATAGAACCGCTTATAGATAGCCATGCTGTTTGAGATAAGTGACAATTTGTTCAGCACATTCAACAACCGACTGACTGGCCGTATCAACGTGAATTTCAGCCTTTTCCGGCGCTTCATAGGCAGAGTCGATACCGGTAAAATGTTTAATCTCCCCAGCTCTCGCCTTTTTATATAAGCCTTTCGGATCTCGCCGTTCACAAACCGCCAGCGGCGTATCGATAAAGACCTCAATAAACTCTGAGGCTGAATGTAACGCTCTAACGAGCTGACGATCTTCTCGAAACGGCGAGATAAAAGCGGTGAGCACAATTAAGCCCGCATCCACAAATAACTTACTGACCTCACCAATGCGTCGAATGTTTTCAATTCGGTCTTGGTCGTTAAACCCAAGATCTTGATTCAGACCATGCCGAACGTTATCACCATCAAGCAAGTAACTGTGATATCCCTGAGAAAAAAGCAACTGCTCCACTGCGTTGGCAATCGTCGATTTTCCTGACCCACTGAGCCCGGTAAACCACAGCACCGCTGGGCGCTGGATCCCTTTTTGCTGGACTCTATCCAACTTTGACACTTGATGCTGATGCCAAACGACATTTGTCGCTGCTGATGAAGCCATCGCAATCTCACTCCGAATGAATTGCCCAAAAACAGTAGTAATGCGTAAGAGCCCAAATAGCCTGTAACAATGAAAGAGCTATTCGGCTCCTAGTTCAACGTAAAACGAGTTAGTCCTTACTAATGTCGCGTACGCCCCAGTGCGGGTATTGCTTGCGAATGAGCGCATTAAGCTCCAATTCAAAGCTTGAGTATTGAGCGGCTTTGCTTGCGACAGCATTCACCTCACGACTAATCATACCGGCAGCGACCGTAGCGTTGGTTAAACGGTCAATCACAATAAATGAGCCGGTGGTACGGTTTTGATCGTAAGCATCAAACTGAATTTTTTCATTCAACTGAAACCGACACTCACCCATTTCGTTGAGTGCGAGTTGCTGAGCATCTTCTCGTGCTAATGTGTTCACATTGACACGATAATTGACCGCTTGAACGTATCCCGAGGTCAGTTTGTTGCCTGCTTTAACTAAGTACTCGCGATCAAGCTGTAACGCTTCCTCTGCCATCCAAACCACGTCAGCATCAAAACTGTTATTGACGATACCATGGTCATTTGGCCGAACCAGGGTATCACCGCGGCTAATATCAATTTCATCTTCAAGAGTAATGGTCACGGCCATTGCGGCAGAAGCTTTCTCTAATTCACCATCAAAGGTCACAATGGATTTAACTCTGCTTTGTTTACCTGATGGTAAAGCCTCAACCGTATCACCGACACGAATTTCACCGGAAGCAACGGTACCGCAGAAGCCACGGAAATTGAGATTCGGGCGATTAACATACTGAACAGGGAAACGAAAGGCTGCCTGAGTTTGCTTATCTATTGTTACTGTATTCAATAATTTGAGCAGCGGAGAGCCTGGATACCAAGGCATGTTCTCACTCTCATTTACCACGTTGTCGCCTTTCAATGCTGAGATAGGAACGAAACGAATATCGGTAAACTTAAGTTGCGCGGCAAACTCGCGATAATCTTGCTTTATCTTTTGATAAATCGCTTGGTCATAACCCACGATATCCATCTTATTAATCGCAATAATCACATGCTTAATACCCAATTGCGAGCAGATGTAAGAATGGCGCCGCGTCTGAACTTGTACACCATAACGGGCATCAATCAGGATAATCGCCAAATCACAAGTAGATGCGCCTGTGGCCATATTACGGGTGTACTGCTCATGCCCTGGGGTATCGGCAATAATGAATTTACGCTGCTCAGTGGAAAAATAGCGATACGCCACATCAATGGTAATGCCCTGCTCGCGCTCAGACTGTAAACCGTCTACCAACAAAGCTAAGTCAAACGCTTCATCGGTTGTATTGAAACGTTTGGAGTCTTTTTCAATCGCCGCCATCTGATCTTCAAAGATCATCTTGCTGTCATACAGCAAACGACCGATTAATGTCGATTTGCCGTCATCCACACTGCCGCAGGTGAGAAACCGCAGCATGTCTTTGTTCTCATGAACCTTTAAATACCCTTCAATATCAGAAGCAATCAAATTTGAACTATGAGCCATTGTATTTTCCTCAAACTAAAACGAAGTGCTAAACCATGGAGTGAATTAGAAGTAACCTTCCATTTTTTTCTTCTCCATAGAGCCTGAGGAGTCATGGTCGATCACCCGCCCTTGACGCTCTGAGGTGGTTGATAACAGCATTTCTTGGATCACTTCGGGCAGAGTCTGTGCCACGGATTCCACGGCCCCAGTCAACGGATAACAACCTAATGTTCTAAAACGCACCATGCGCATTTCAGGCGTTTCGCCTTCTCGCAGCGGCATGCGCTCATCATCCACCATGATTAACGCTTCATCCCGTGCAACAACAGGACGAGGTTTAGCGAGGTAAAGTGAAGGAATTTCGATATTTTCTAAATAGATGTATTGCCAAATATCCAGTTCAGTCCAGTTAGATAATGGGAAAACGCGAATGCTTTCGCCTTTATTCACTTTACTGTTGTAAGTATTCCATAACTCTGGGCGCTGATTTTTAGGATCCCAACGATGTTTGCTATCACGGAACGAGTAAACCCGTTCTTTAGCACGAGACTTCTCTTCATCGCGTCGTGCCCCGCCAAAAGCCGCATCGAAACCATACTTATCGAGTGCTTGCTTTAGTGATTGCGTTTTCATGATGTCAGTATGTTTGGCACTGCCGTGATCGAAAGGGTTAATCCCCAAACGCTGGCCTTCTTCATTGATATGAACCAGCAGTTGAAACCCATGCTTCTTAGCCATGCGGTCACGAAACTCAATCATCTCGTGAAACTTCCATGTAGTATCAACGTGCAGCAACGGGAACGGGATTTTACCGGGGTAAAAAGCTTTGCGAGCTAAATGCAGCAGGACAGAAGAGTCTTTACCGATGGAATACAACATCACTGGATTATCAAACTCAGCCGCAACTTCACGCATGATGTAAATCGACTCGGCTTCCAGCGCTTTCAGGTGGGTCATTTTTTCTGGCGTAATCATCAATTATCTCGCTATTCCGGTTACCCCTTAACCACGACACAATCGTTGATAAGAGAGGTAAAGTAACCTGTGATTGAGCGGATAATAGCAGACGCTTATATAGCTTAAATGTTCGTTTTTGGAACTTTATATATCTAATGTGAATAATAATTTTTATTCGAAATGTTCGGATAGCCCTACGAAAGCGATTGAGTCGCTATGACTTAACCTAGTACCTGTCTATCTTCAAAGACACATACCATTGACCATCATCCATAATGAGCAGCGGCCTGCGCTTGAAGTGTTCAGGTAGTGTATTTGTGATGTCGAAACGCCAGTTAATCAACTCCGGACGCCAAAAGCTTTCGCTACTTGACGCATGGATGGTGACGAAAATCGTTCCAACTTGGGGACAATTGAGGGAAACAACCTCCTGACCACCGAGATATTTAGAAGAGAGATTAAATTGGTGTTCGCCTTCAGTAAGTTGAATCGCAATCAATGACTCAACCCAAGGTTTTTTCGTTGTTTCATCTGTTGGTTCAATGTCCTTGAGCCAACGGTCTCGCTCGCCTTCCTGGAACCAGTATGCCAATGACTGCCGTAACGGAAGTTTACTAACAGGCTTAGCATCCACAGAAACTTGATCCGGACATCCGTCATTGCCACATCCAAAAACAACCAAGCAAGAACGTTCCTCTGAAGCCGCGCTCAAATATGAATCACGTCGATGAGGTGTCGCAAGAAGATTTACTTGCCGATCTCCCTCGGGATCAACAAAGAACATTAACTCCGCAGCGCGAAGATGTAATGCCATAAAATTGTGCTGGATGGGGGATACCTTTCGCCAAGATGCAGGCCGTCGAAAAATACCTGTGGCGATGTCACTCACTTTATGATGAGAATCGTACGTCACCAGAGTATATCGTTGTAACTTATCAGTAAGATGAGCAATTGGAACAGGCCATGGAGTCACAGCATATAAAACATCTGTCTGCTCAATTTCCGCAATAAATAGCTCAAATCCCCAGTAAGCATTAGCAAGATGTGGCGTGCCCAGCACTTTATGGACAGCTTCTTCATCCATTTTACCCACGAATATTCCTGTAGATTTGTCTGGAATAAATTTACTTGGATTTAATGGAGAAACGGAGTCAGCAGCACAGCCGATGAGAAGCATGGTGCCCAAGAACACAATGAAGCGTTTTTTCATTCCGAACATGTTTGTCATCATCGGTTAATGTTGCTACTTGTGTAGCCTGCCAAGTGGCAGAGATACACTCCACATTAAGGATAGAAGTACAAATATGTTTGCTACAACTTTATGAAGGGGGCTTTGAAGCGGAATTGTTTATTGTGATTGCAAAGTGACATGGGTCAGCTGATTAGGTGACCGTCTCCCCTCTGAGCTGCTTTCTTGCGATCACATGAGGCCGAATTAACAGTGACCGCTGTTTGCTGGGCCAGCCTCGGCGTAGCAAACAGCAGTCAATATCACCACTACCACCAAACAGTATAGAAACAAATCAAAATCAAGGAGATAACCACTGCGTTGACACGATAACTCACATCAGTTGTAAAGTTGATGTCATTCAATGGAATGCTGTGCTCATGATCCTTTCCTTTGCCTTCGAACAATGAAATAACCACGGCCAGCACTAAGCATGTTAGGAATACATAGCCAACACGATCCATAAATGGCACATCAGGCAGCCAGAATTTGGCTGCTGCAGACAACGCAGCCGAACCGATAGCCGCAGCCAGCGCACCGTTAGCGGTGGTCTTTTTCCAGAACATCCCCAGCACAAATAACACCACAATCCCCGGAGTGAAGAACCCGGTGAACTCTTGAATAAATTGGAACGCCTGTTCAGCTTTACCCAGTAGTGGCTGAGCAGTGACCAATGCCACCAGCAACGCCAGCACACTGGCGATACGTCCAACTTTTACGTAGTGATGCTGTGTTTTATGACGACGCATCAGTGCATACAAATCCATGGTAAAAATGGTTGAAATACTGTTGGTCATCGACGCCAAGCTGGACAGAATTGCCGCGACTAATGCAGCAAAAATAAGCCCTTTCAAGCCCACAGGCATCAGTCCCATCAACTGTGGATAAGCTTGATCAGGTCGGTCAAGCGGTGGCAACAACACTACAGCCGCAATCCCGGGTAATACCACCAACACAGGCATCAACAACTTAAGGAAAGCTGCGAAGGCAATCCCCTTGCGCGCCTCTTTCAAGTCTTTTGCTGCCAGCGCCCGTTGAATAATGTATTGATTGAAGCCCCAATAGGACAAGTTCATTACCCACATACCGCCAACAAGTACCGAGATACCAGGTAAACTTGCGTAATTAGGACTATCAGCCGTAAGGATCATGTCAAACTTTTCAGGCAGCTTAGTCATCAAGATATCAAAGCCGGCAACAATACCTTTGCCATCGCTGACCAGTTGCAACGAGATATACGAGAGGAACAAACCACCCGCCACTAAGAGCAGTACTTGAATGATGTCGGTCAATGCCACAACCTTCAAGCCGCCATAGAGCGAGTATGCCAGTGACAGTGCCGCCAACAGCACTAAACTAGCGGTAATGTTTAGTCCAGTGAGCGTGTTAATAGCTAACGCGCCCAGCCACAACACGGCCGTCAAGTTAACAAACACGTACACCGCCAACCAGAACAGTGCCATCGTCAGTCGTACACGATTATCATAGCGGTGCAGCAAAAATTGCGGCATGGTGTAAATCTTACGTTTTAGGAAAATCGGTAGGAACCAAGCACCTACGATAATCAGCGTCAATGCGCCCATCCACTCATAAGATGCAATGGCTAGGCCGATGGCGTACCCAGAACCGGACATACCGATCACTTGCTCAGCAGAAATATTCGATGCCACCAGCGAGGCGCCAATCGCCCACCAAGGTAGACTATTGCCCGCTAAAAAATAATCATTGGTATTTTTATCGTGCCCTGGTTTATCTCGAGATACCCACCAAGCCAGACCTAGTAAGATGACCACATACGCGGCAAGGATTGCAAAATCCAATGGGGCTAACAACATACTGCGTTCTCCTTGGAGTTTTTAAGATTGGGCTACAATCTCGGCACCGGCCGAAGGCTGACAAACAAACACATCCGCCACTAACCCTGTTTGCTCCGGATAGTTGGCGGCGATCTGCGCTTTAACTTCGGCAACCATATCGTGTGGTACCAACGCCACCACGCACCCACCGAAACCGCCACCGGTCATGCGGACTCCGCCGCGATTGCCGATAATGCTATGCACCAGAGACACCAAGTAATCGATTGGTGGAACGGTGATTTCAAAATCATCACGCATCGACGCGTGAGATTCAGCCATTAATTGGCTGAGGGTTGTAATGTCATCATTTGCCAATGCCTCTGCTGCCGCGAGCGTACGCGCATTTTCGGTCACAACATGGCGAACGCGACGTGCGGTCACATCGTCGAGCTCAGCAAAGATATTGCCTATGGCATCGATGTCTAAGTCGCGCAGCGCCTTAACACCATAATGTTCGGCACCAGCTTCACATTGTTTACGGCGGGTGTTGTATTCACTGCCAACCAAGCCACGTTTAACGTTGGAGTTAATGATCACTACGGCCAGTTCTTGCGGCATAGCAAATGCCTTGCACTCTAATGAGCGACAATCGATCAACACCGCGTTACCTTGTTGCCCCTGAGCTGAAATCAACTGATCCATGATACCGCTGTTACAGCCAACAAAATGGTTCTCAGCTTGCTGCCCAGTAAGCGCAATCTGAGCAAGGCTCATCGGCTGTTCGGCCAGCGTTGTGAGGGTCAATCCGAGAGACACTTCCAGTGCAGCAGATGAGCTAAGACCTGCACCCTGAGGCACGTTACCGCTAATTGCCAGATCGCAACCAACCAGCGCGATATTTTGCCGCTGTAAACTCAGCACCACGCCACGGACATAATTGGCCCATTGATAATCAGCGTGATGTTCAATGCCAGTCTCTAACGAGATCTCATCCAACTGATTATTGTAATCAGCTGCAATCACTCGAATAACATTGAGGCCATTCTTACGTGCCAGGACATGGGTATCGAAGTCGATAGCACATGGCAGCACGAAGCCATCGTTATAATCCGTATGCTCGCCTATCAAATTTACTCGGCCTGGGGCACGGAAATGGTAATCGGCAGTGGCCTTGAAATGTGCAGAAAATAGCTGATTGAGTTCAGCGACTGTCAGACTCATACGTCACCTTTTTGTACTGATTTGTAATGAATTGGAGACTGTTGACGCAAGCGTTCAGCCGCTTGCTCTGGCGTCATGTCACGTTGGGTTTCTGCCATCATTTCATAACCCACCATAAATTTTTTCACGGTAGCGGAACGCAGTAATGGCGGATAAAAATGGCAATGCATTAGCCAATGTGCCCGCGCTGATTCATCTTGATATTGCGCAGAATAAGGCGCGACGTGCCATCCCATCGAATAGGGAAAAGCGCACTGAAATAAATTGTCATAACGGATGGTGATTTGTTTGAGAATATCGGCCAGCGTTTGCTGTTGGGACGACGATAACTCTTCCATGCGCGTCACATGTGTTTTGGGCAGTAGCAAAGTTTCAAACGGCCACGATGCCCAATAAGGCACAACAACTAGCCAGTGTTCGTTTTCTACGACGGTGCGAGCGCCATCTGCAAGTTCACGCTCAACATATGCCTGAAGCAGATTTTTACCATGCTGAGCTAAATATTGGCGCTGTGATTCATCGGTTTTTGCCGGCAGAGTTGGCACCGAGGTACACGCCCAAATTTGTCCATGTGGATGAGGATTGGAGCAGCCATTAATGGCGCCTTTATTTTCAAACACCTGCACCCAAGCATACTGCTGTGATAACTCACGATACTGCGCAATCCACTCTTGGATCACCGCAGCAATTTGCTCATTAGATAATTCAGGCATGGTCAAACTGTGATCTGGCGAGTAACACACCACACGGCTCGTACCTCGCTCAGATTCCATCACGAACAAGCCATCATCATTACGGATTGCGGCTGGAGTGTCTTGATGTAACGCAGCAAAATCATTGGTAAATACAAAAGGTTTACTGTAGTTAGGGTTAATATCACCTGTGATACGCTTGTTGCTCGGGCATAAAAAACAACTGCTATCGTAGTGGGGAATATCATCCGTCGCGGGGGCTTCAACCTGTCCCTGCCATGGTCGTTTTGCACGATGCGGCGACACCAACACCCAATCCCCTGTTAGCGGATTATAACGACGATGGGGGTGCTCTTTTACATCAAACTCTGACATTACAAACCTCAACTTCTGTCAATCTGTAGTACTGCTATAACCTTACGGACTCTTTAGTCATTGGCCGCCAACTTGCTGCCCATATCGTGGCATGGTCATCCTTGAATGGATGACCAATACGGAGCCACAAGGCGACTTGTTCCGTACAGTTGACCATTGGCTTCTGGTTAAATATCTCAATATCGTCACCAGAAGTTGCTGCCAATTGGATGACCTAGTTGCACAATAAATTTGCGGCATTATCTAGCAATTGCGCGCAAACAAATAGTAGGCATTGTTTCAAAATCGAATTAAAGCAAAGGAGTTTTACTAATCGACTAATTTTCAAACAACATATTAAAATAATGAAAAATCGAGCTCGGCATACTTATTTAACGCCTTAAGGGTTTCATAGGTTTCCCTTAGGTTAGCGCTTTAATTTCAAATCCTAACGTGCAAACTTTCAGTCATTTAATTCTTAACATGGTGTTTTTTATGATTCGCCAATTCTGGTAAAGATGCCGCCTCTATATTGTTTATTTAAAGCATAAAGCGGTTACCAAATAACAGTTAAAATCATGTATATCCTTGTTTCTCATCAATCCTAAAAGTCAGCAATTCAAGATGACTTAGGGCTTGGTTATCATTGATTCTTTTATAGCAAGGTTTTAGCTAAGTTGATGAAGGCGTCAATGAGAGATGTCGATCAGAACTGTAATTAACGTTTCATTTAACCAATTTAGGACTCTAATCCATTTGCCACCCATACTATTCGCAAAAATTATTATTTCAACCTATTTAGTAAATAAATCCATTAGAAACCATCTGGTCTAAGCGGTTAGCTAGCAGAAACAGCTGAACCAATCCGCAGCATCTCTCGCCACACAAGGCTATTAGCCAAAAGTATTAGTTCTAACAGTTGACTATTCGTAGGAATAATACAAAACCGTAATCTAAACAAAAAACATAAAATAATCCATTTTCTTTCCTTTATTCCTCCATGTTAAGAAGATGTTGGCCACGTTAGGATTTGCGAACATTTTCTCTACACCAGCCAAATGACCAATAGTGCTGCTGAATTTGAGAATGTTACATAAATCTTTCATTTGCTCGTGCAGCAATGGTTAGCCGAGTTTTCCATTTGGGGGGAACATCTGAATGAAAAGAATTACGCATAAGAAAACCGTTTTAGCGTTATTGATTGGGGCATCGCTTAACGTCTCTGTTAATGCACAAGAAAATACATCAACAACCAAAGAAACTGCTGATACAGACAATATTGAAGTTATTCAAGTTACAGGTTTGCGTGGTAGCAACCTGCGTGCTTTAAATAACAAACGTTATTCTGCAACCGTCGTTGACGGTATTTCCAGTGAAGAACTGGGTAAATTCCCTGACCAGAACGTTGCTGAATCTTTGCAGCGTATTACGGGTATTTCCATCGATCGTAGCGGTGGTGAAGGTCGTTTCATCACAGTTCGTGGTCTTGGCCCAGAGTTTAACTCTGTTTTATATAATGGCCGTATTCTAGCAACTGAGAACTCTGGCCGTGAATTCAGCTTCGACATTCTGGCGGCAGAAGCGATCAGTGGTGCGGATGCCTACAAATCGTCAACCTCTGACCTATTAACGGGTGGTATCGGTGCGACGGTTAACCTGACTACAGCTAAACCTATGGACACCCTTGGAACTCAGGCAGCGATTAGTGCTAAGAGTACCTACGACACTCTGGCAGAGGATTACTCACCACAGATTTCAGGTGTGTACAGCTACTCAAATGAGACCTTCGGTGCACTGGTGTCGTTGAACTATGTAAACCGAAACTACCGCATACAAGAAGCTGCCATTGACGGTTGGATGGAGCGTGATTTCAGCTACATTCCTAACAAGAGTGGCCCGGGCGATTTTGCGCACGTTATGGCACCACGTAACATCGACTTCCGTGACGACCAAGGTGATCGTGAGCGTATTGGTGGGACAGTCGTTATTCAGGCTCGTCCTAATGAAAATGTATTGCTGACCGCCGATCTTCTTTACTCAAAGTTCACTGTTGATTCATCCGTTATGACTGCGGCAAGCTGGACCCACGACTGGGTAGAAGGTTTTGATTCTGCCTATGTAGACGAAAACAACACTATGCTGGCGTACTCCTACGCTAACGATGTTGCAGGTCTGTCTTCCGACTTTGTACAGCAAGCGTTTAACCGTCCAACTGAAACACGTCAAGTGGGTCTGAACATGGAATGGTTTGTTAACGACGCGCTGCAAGTCACTGCTGACGTATCCTACTCTGATGCAGTTAACGATGCAGGCGGTACCGGTCAGTTCGTTATTGCTGGCGTACCTAACGCTAACCCACGTTATGATTACACCCATGGCGGCGATTACGGCAGTCTGACTTATGATAATCCGATGGGTGCAGATTTAATGCGCAGCCACTCATTGTATTTCAGCGGTCAGGATGTCAGTGACCAAATCACTCAGTATCGTCTGGATGGTAAATACACATTAGGCTATGAATTCGCTGAAGTAGTTCACTTCGGTATCTATGGTTCAAGCCGAACTAAAGATCGTCAAAGCTATGATAACGGTACAAACGGAAACGTATTCTCTGGTTACGGCTTCGACGTACCAGATGAATTATTCCAATCTGTTGACCAAAGCGATTTCCTCAGCGGTGGCGCACCGGCAACTTGGTTTACTTTCGACCCATTTGCATACGCCGATTACCTGTGGTCAGAATCTAACATCCGCGAAAACATCATCAATGCTGGCAATGGTTATGCCGACAGCATCATGCTGCGTCGTGAACTAGGCGGTCCATACGCTCGCCCAAATCGCAACACGATTGCAAAAGTATCTGAAGACGTGTTCGAAGCATACGCTCGTTTAGACTTCAACACTGAGATGTTCGACATGCCGCTGTCTGGTAACGTAGGTCTGCGTTATTCGAAAACCGATATTGAAGCAGCAGGTTACAGTGCATTGGTCACCGACATCTATCCTGTAGTAGGCGATGACACGCTACTCAACCTGACCTTGAGCGACACAATGCGCTTGGTTGAGAAGAACGATTACGATTACTTCCTGCCTTCTTTAAACCTGAAGCTGGATGCTACTGATGACCAAGTAATCCGTTTTTCTGCCACTAAATCGATTGCCCGTCCTACGTTGACTCGTATGACTCCAGGTATGAGCGGATACAGCGGTCGTCTAAATGCGTCAACTGCCTACGGTGGTAACCCGCAACTATTGCCTTACGAGTCTGTGAACTTCGATTTGGCATGGAACTGGTACTACGGCGAAGCAAGCTACGTCGGTGTAACTGCATTCCACAAGCGTGTTGATAACTTCATTTCGTCAGTAACACTGCCGGAAGTCATTCTGGAAGGTAATCAATACGGTGAGTTCCTCGTAACCCGTGAACGCAACGCAGAAGCTGCGAACATCAAAGGTCTCGAACTGGCACTGCTACATACTTTTGATAGTGGTTTTGGTTTTCAGGCAAACTACACCTTTGTTGACTCGGATGACGATTTCGATCCAACCGACAACACGAATACGTTTGCACTGGAAGGTTTGTCAGACTCTTACAACCTGATTGGTTTCTACGAAAAGGATGACCTTCAAGTACGTATCGCCTATAACTGGCGTGACGAATATCTTGCCCAAGCAGTTGGTGGTTACAGCCAACCAGTCATGGTCGAAGCATATGGTCAGCTCGATTTCACAGCGACGTACAATGTGACTGAAAACCTGTCGGTATTCCTTGACGGAACTAACGTACTGGACAACGAAGGCAGAAGATTCTCTATCTATGAAGAACGTCTACTGAACTTCAACAAAAGTGGTGCCCGCTTCTCATTAGGTGCTCGTTACACCTTCTAAGCAGCACGTAGAACTAAGTCACCCCAGTCTGTACTGGGGTGACTTATTGCCAGAACGATACTCAGTACATCTCAATGATCAAGCTGAACGCCTTGCGATAAATTTTTGGCGACACTTGATTATGACGTTTAAACAATCGGGAAAAATAAAACGCATCGTTGTAGCCCAGTGATGCAGCGATTGTCTGAATAGGTTCATTGGTAAGTTTGAGTTTGTCGCAGGCTGACTGCATCTTTAGACGAGTAAAAAACTCCAGTGGCGGAACATTCATTTTAGCTTTGAAGAGCGCAGAGTAATGGGTGGGTGACCAACCAGAAATTTCTGCTAGTTGCTCCAACGTCAGCAACCGGTGCAGACTTTTTTTCATGACATCCACTGTTTTCTCAATGCGTTCTTCTACGCCCTGCTGACTCGCCTTAATAGAGCGCTGATACAACTTACAGATCCCTAAAAAGTGCGCCAGACTGGTAGATAAGCATAACAAACTGGTGTGAGTGAATCCGCTTTCAGTATGTTGATAAACATCCTCAAAAGCATCCATTAGCCCAGCAATGTTCGGAATGTTAATGATGGGTTCGTGTTCAGTGATTTGAAGCTCTTCCAGATAATGAGAAAACATATTTCCGCGAACATGAAACCAGAATATTGTCCAAGGATTATCATTATTTGCTTCATAAGAGTGTTCACATTCTTTCGGTATCACAATCATATGCCCGGGCTTCAGATGCCACTCATTGCCATTAAAACTGCATGTCCCACCACCGGCCAGACAAACAATGATTATCGATTCAGGCACACCCTCACGACGCTTTACATAATGGCCTTTTACCGACTGAAACATACCAATGTGAGTGGGGAATAAACTGGCACAAACTGGCTTTTGAAATGCCGTTTCAACAATAGCGGGCGGGACCACAATTAAACGTTGTCCAGGGAACCCTTCTGACATTCTTTGCATAGGTTATCCACCAAGTACGAAAATCATAAAATAGTACATGCTATACGACTTTTTATCCATTTTTAAATTGGCTTAACAACACTATAGTCGGTAGCAATTTAAGAAATAAATTGCAGTAGAACTGCATGCAGGAAACAGGTAATTCATTATGGGTCAAAGATTACTCGACAAAGTCGCCATCGTTACTGGTGCGGCTATGGGAATTGGCGCTGAAGTCGCCCGAACATTCGCCAAAGAAGGCGCTAAACTTGCTTTATTCGATACTCAATACGGCACTCTGGAAGCATTAAAAGAAGAGCTGATTACCCAGTACGGATGTCAAATCAACATTTACAAAGTCGATGTCGGCAATGAAGAAGTCGTCAATGCAGCCATTGCTGATGTTATCGCAACTTACGGCCAAATCGATGTGCTGGTAAACAACGCAGGCACCAACGTGTTTAACACGATTTTAGACCTGTCGCCGGAAGATTGGCAGCGTTGTATCTCGGTGAATCTGATGGGTGCGATTAACTGTAGCCGAGCCGCCATCCGTCACATGCTGGCTAAGAACTACGGTAACATTGTCAACATTGCTTCCGTACACGGCCATAAAATTGTCAGAGGTGCTTTCCCTTACACAATTTCCAAACATGCCATTATCGGTATGTCCCGTTCACTGGCCATCGAATATGCAGATAAAGGCATTCGCGTGAACTCTATCTCTCCGGGCCTTATCGAGACGCCGCTGGCACAGAGCTTCTTCGACAGCTGCGAGGATGAAGCTGCTGAGCGCGAAAAGCAACGTCAGATCATCCCTGTTAAGCGCTTCGGCCAGCCAGAAGAAGTCGCGGCCACCGCGCTATTTCTAAGTACTGACGAGGCTCGTTTTATCAATGCCACCGACATTTTGATCGATGGCGGTCGCAGTCAGGTTTACTGCGACTAACACATAGTAAGTAAAACTACTGCGATTAACGAATACAGATTTGGGTATTTTTATGAGTTATCAGGATATGCAAAGCCCTAAAATCAATACCGCGTTTATCTGGCTGATCAGCATGACAGCCGCCTGTGGCGGTTTACTCTTTGGTTATGACTGGGTGGTCATTGGTGGTGCCAAGCCATTTTACGAAGTGTATTTCAATGTTGATTCACCTACCTTGTCAGGTTGGCTGATGTCCTCTGCACTGATTGGCTGTATCTTTGGAGCCATGTGTGCCGGTGTACTGGCTGATAAGCTAGGCCGTAAATACGCACTCATTATTTCCGCACTGTTGTTTATCGTTTCTGCCGCGGGAACCGCTTTGGCAGATAGCATCACGCCATTCGTGCTGTACCGTATTCTTGGTGGTGTAGGCATTGGTTTAGCATCCACAGTGTCGCCCATGTATATCTCTGAGATCAGTCCCGCTGATCGCAGAGGGAAACTAATTTCTCTGAACCAGCTGACTATTGTGATCGGTGTACTAGCTGCACAACTCATCAACCTGATGATTGCTGAGCCAGTAGACGGCGATATCGCGCTGGATTCTTGGAACGTAGTAGAAGGCTGGCGATATATGTTTGGCGCCGAACTGATCCCTGCCGCATTATTCTTTGTGCTGATGTTTCTCGTCCCTGAATCACCACGCTGGCTGGTGAAAGCCGGTCGTCATCAGGAAGCGGGTAACGTACTGGGTAAGATTGGTTCCGGCGACTATTCAGCTAACAGTCTTGCTGACATTCAGGCAAGCTTTACCCAGGAAACCACTAAGTTTTCATTATCCGATCTTAAGTCAGTTAAGCCGCTGCTAATCATCGGTGTTGTATTAGCCTCGTTCCAGCAATGGTGCGGCATTAACGTTATCTTTAACTATGCTCAGGAAATTTTCGCTTCTGCAGGTTTTGACGTTAACGATACGCTGAAGTCCATCGTCGCCACCGGCATTATCAACCTAGTGTTCACTATTCTGGCACTGCCAATGGTAGAAAAAATGGGCCGTCGTACCTTGATGATTATCGGTTCAGCGGGGCTGGGTGTTATTTACCTTATCATCTCTGGTATGTATATGATGGGCATCGATGGTCTGCCATTGCTGGCCATGGTGTTGGTTGGTATTGCTACTTATGCAATGACACTGGCGCCGGTTACATGGGTACTGCTGGCGGAGATATTCCCTAACCGCGTACGCAGCGGTGCGATGTCGGTGTGTACGCTAGCATTGTGGCTAGCATCGTTTGGCCTAACATTCACCTTCCCGTTCCTGATAGAAGCGTTTGCCGCCTCAGGCAGCTTCCTGTTCTATGCGCTGATTTGTTTCGTTTCCTTCCGCTTTATCTGGCTTTACGTGCCGGAAACAAAAAAGCTGACCTTAGAACAAATCGAGAAAAATCTGGCCGGTGACAAACTGGTCTGTCAAAACCGCTAACAAGAACATCCATCATGAAAATTAAACAATTACGCCTTTACCCTGTTGCACCTCGCTGGTGTTTCCTAGCGGTTGATACCGACGAAGGTGTTACTGGCTGGGGCGAGCCAATTATCGAAGGTAAAGTTGAGACCGTGATGGCTGCGGTCAAAGAGCTTGAGTTCTATCTCATTGATAAAGATCCAGCGCAGATCAACGACCTGTGGCAACTGCTTTACCGTGGTGGTTTCTACCGTGGTGGTCCTATTCTGATGTCAGCTATTGCCGGTATCGAACAAGCACTGTGGGACATCAAAGGCAAGGTCATGGGCCAGCCTGTGCACCAGCTGTTAGGCGGTCGCGTGCGCGATAAAATGAAAGTTTATTCTTGGGTGGGCGGCGATGATCCTGCCGATGAAATTGCCCAGATAAAGGCGCAGCAGAAGCTTGGTCGCAGCACCTTCAAACTGAACGGGTGCGGCAAGATGGCGTTGGTGGACACCCACAAAGCTGTGGACGACGTCATTGAGCGCATCGGACTTATCCGCAGTACTTTCGGTAACACCGTCGACTTCGGTCTAGATTTCCATGGTCGCGTGTCAGTCCCAATGGCCAAAGTTCTGCTTAGAGAGCTGGAGCCATTCCGCCCTCTGTTTGTCGAGGAACCCGTGCTGGCTGAACAGTACGAACAATATTCTGTGCTGAGTAGCAGTACATCCATCGTGCTTGCGGCAGGTGAACGTATGTATACCCGCGCCGAGTTCAAACGTGTGTTATCACGCGGTGGCCTTGGCATTCTGCAGCCAGACGTTTCTCACGCCGGCGGTATTCTGGAAACCGTGAAAATAGCAGCAATGGCTGAAGCATACGATGTCACCCTTGCACCGCACTGCCCTCTTGGTCCTATTGCCTTCTCGGCGTGCCTTGCCGTTGACTTTGTCTCCTACAACGCTGTTCTGCAGGAAACGTCTTTGGGCATGCACTACAACACCGGCGCCGACCTGCTCGACTATGTGAACAACAAAGACGATTTCACCATTACCGACGGTTTCATCAATCCACTGACCAAACCGGGCTTAGGTGTAGAACTCAACGAAGACGCAATTTATCAAGCTGCTGAACAGCACACAGGGTGGCGTAACCCGGTGTGGCGTCACCAAGACGGCTCAGTGGCTGAGTGGTAAGGAATACGATGATGTTTGAATTAGTCGATACGATTGACGTAAAAAACTACCTCGGTGAAGGGGTGACCTGGGATAGTGAAACCCAGACTGTGTGGTGGACAGATATCGAAGAAAAGCAGCTGTTTTCCTATCAGTTAGATCAGCGAAAACTTACCACTTTCGATACACCATACCGCGTTTGCGGTTTTGCGCTGACCCAACAAACCGATGTGATGTTGGCAGCTTTTGACTGCGGTATAGCCCTTTATCATCTCGTATCAGGCAATACCGAGTGGTTGTTCCAATTCCCCGAGGGTGCCACCGTACGCTTTAATGAAGGCCGCACGGATGCCAAAGGCCGCTTCTGGGTCGGCACAATGAACGAAAATGGCGACAAAACTGGCAGCTCCGGCCTTTACCGAGTAGACACCGACCTGTCAGTAACCAAAATGGAAGCTGATGTGGGTATTTGTAACGGCTTGGCGTGGAACGCTGATGCCAGCCGTTTTTACATGGCAGACTCGTCAAAACAAATTATTTATAAGTATGATTTCGACATCGATGGTGGTGATATTTCTGCCAAATCCACCTTTGTCCAACTGCCAGCCCACACTTCACCAGACGGCGCAATGATGGACGGAGAAGGCTACCTATGGAGCGCCCTGTGGGGTGGCAGCTGTGTCGCCCGTTTCAGTCCAACGGGTGAACAACAGAATTTTGCGGTACCAGTTGAACAACCCACCTGTGTTGCATTTGGTGGTGAACACAACGATTTGCTGTTTGTGACCTCAGCCTGCTATCAGCTGTCCGATGAAGCGCTGACCGCGGCGCCTAAAACCGGCAGTCTGTTTATCTACCGCACTAACGTTTCTAGCACGCCACGTCCTCGCTTCTCAGGAGATTTCAACCATGGCTAATCAACCTGTCAGTATTTTGGTTGACTGGGGTACTACCAATTTCCGCGCCTACCTGCTTGACGAAAACGGCGTTTGTTTGAAGGAAACCAGCGCGCCGTCGGGTATCTCACAAATAAACGGCGAGTTCGAAGCAACCCTGAACGCCAACATTGGCGACTGGCTAAAAGCCCACGACAACCTGACCGTGGTGTTGGCAGGTATGATTGGCAGCCAGATAGGCTGGAAAAATACGCCTTACGTGGACTGTCCGGCGCTGATCACTGGGTATGGCCAATACGGCGTGCAAGTACCTGAATTCAATCACGGCAATTGCTGGATCATCCCAGGTATGAAGCAGGAAACTGCAGATGGCAAAGTGGATGTCATGCGTGGTGAAGAACTTCAGGTGATCGGTGCCAGTTTATTGTCTGGTGATACCGACGAAGCGTCCTATTGCTGTCCCGGCACTCATACCAAGTGGGTAAAGGTTAAAAATCAGCAAATCCAAACCATCACTACGGCGATGACCGGCGAAACGTTCTCTCTGTTGTCAAAGCATTCCATTCTGGCCCATTCGCTGGATATGAATGCACCGCAGGATGACGACGCATTCATGAAAGGCTTGCAGTACAGTCAGCAACCTGGCGGCCTGCTGAACCATATTTTCAGTGTGCGCACCCTGTTCGTTACTGGCAAACAGGAAAAATCTGCCGGAGCTGGTTACCTTTCTGGCCTACTAATTGGCCACGAGATCCGTGCGTTTGTAGAAGCCAACGGCGCAGAGTCTGTTGGTACCTGCCACATTATTGGTAGCTCGTCACTGAACAAACTTTATCAGACTGCGATGAACCACTTCGGGATCAGCACTGCGCTGATTGCAGACAAAGACGCCAGCATCGCCGGCGCTAATTCACTTATTCAGATGTTAAGGGATAAATTATGACACAACTGAGCAACTACATGACCACACCGCTAATCGCGATCCTTCGAGGTGTGACCAACGAGGAAGTAGTCGAAGTGACCGGCGCACTGATCGAAGAAGGCTTCACCATGATTGAGGTACCGCTGAACTCGCCAAACGCCGTGGAAAGTATCCGCCGCATTGTTGAAGCATACGGTGATAAAGCGCTGATTGGTGCAGGTACTGTGCTCACTGTTGAACAGGCGGAAGCTGTTGCGGCTGTAGGCGGTAAACTTATTGTCTCTCCGAACATGAATCCTGCGGTAATCAAACGCACCAAGGAACTGGACATGATTTCCGCTCCGGGTGTAGCGACGCCGACAGAACTGTTTGCCGCCATTGAAGCCGGCGCAGATGCCGCGAAGGCTTTCCCTGCGGATGCGATACCACCATCAACAATAAAAGCGTGGACCTCAGTAGCGCCGAAAGGCTACCCAATTCTGGCCGTTGGCGGTATTCACGCCGGTAACATGGCCGATTACCTCAGTGCCGGAGCGGTGGGCTTCGGTATTGGCAGCAACCTTTACAAGCCGGGTAAAACCGTTGCAGAGGTGCGCGCCGTTGCAAAAGAAATGATTCAGACCATCTCTGCCCTCTAAAGACACGAGAATACTAATGAAAGCAAAATATAATGCAATATTCAGCGCGCTGATTGCGCTTGGCCTGACTGCTTGTAGCGGTTCAGACTCGCCCTCTTCAAATACGCAGCAGACGCTGTCACTTGCCGGTGACTGGCAGGTAAAACTCGACCCACAAAATACAGGCGTCAGTGAAAAATGGGCGCAAAATGGATTTGATGGGCAGAAAATCACCCTGCCTGGTACGCTTGACGATGCCAAACTCGGTACTAAGAGCACCATGAAGCCAGAGATCAATAATGATGTTATGGCGCATCTAAATCGTGAGTATGAATACATTGGTGCAGCATGGTACCAGAAAGACGTCACCATTCCTGAAGATTGGAAAGGCGACACCGTTGCGTTGGAACTCGAACGTGTCATTTGGGAATCAGAGGTGTTTGTAGACGGGAAATCCGTTGGCACACGAAACAGTCTGGTAGCTTCTCACAACTATGACCTGACTTCGTTCCTTAGCCCAGGCAAACACCGTATTACGGTACGCATCGACAACGGTGACAAGTTTCCGGGTATCAACATCACCAGCGACAAGTATCCTCGTGAATCCAGTCAGCAGATGGCTCACTCCTACACCAACCATACCCAAATCAAGTGGAACGGTATGCTAGGTGATATCAATCTGACAGCATCTTCTGCAAACATGGCTGATGATGTGCAGGTTTATCCAAGTCTCGCAAACAACAGCATCACGGTAACGTTCGAGCAGAAAGCCCCAGCGCCAGGCAATGTGGCCTACACCATCAGTAAACCTGATGGCACACTGGTCGCGGAAGGTGAAGCGAAAAACGCCGAAGTCAAAAACGGCAAAGTTACGTTCACTATTGCCAAGCCTGACGGCGTGACATTGTGGGATGAATTCAACCCAAATGTTTATCAACTGGCAGTAAATCCAACCAACAGCGGTACCGACACGTCAGCAACCGCCACCTTTGGTTTCCGAGAAATCAGCGAAGCTAGCGGCGATCTGCTACTGAACGGTCAACGTATCTTTTTGCGTGGTAATCTGGACGCGGCAATCTTCCCATTGACGGGGCATCCGCCAATGGAAAAACAAGGCTGGTTGGAAATCCTCAAGCAAGCGAAAGCATACGGCCTGAACCATTTCCGTTTCCACTCTTGGGCGCCACCAGCAGCAGCATTTGAAGCCGCTGATGAAGTTGGTTTCTATTATCAAATCGAACTGCCACATTGGAGCCTTCATGTGGGGGCGGATGAAGCGACGACTAACTTCTTACGCGCAGAAGGTCAGCGTATTATTGATGAATACGGCAATCATCCGTCATTTATCATGATGGCCATGGGTAACGAGCTGGAAGGCGATTTGGACACCCTGCGCAGTCTGGTCAACGACTACAAAGCTCAGGATAGCCGCCACCTGTATGCATCAACAGCTTTCTCTTTCCAGAAGCCAAGTGAGCAATGGCCACTGGACGTCGATGATTTCTACATCACCCAGTGGACAAAGAAAGGTTGGGTTCGTGGTCAAGGTATTTTCAATACCAACGCACCAAGCTTTGATAAAGACTACACCGAGAACGCAGAATATATCGATATCCCACTGGTTTCTCACGAAATTGGTCAGTATTCAGTGTATCCAGACATGAGCGAAATTCCGAAGTACACCGGCGTGCTTAAGCCGCTCAACTTCATCGCTATCAAGGAACAGCTTGAACAGAAGGGCCTAATCGATCTGGCTGACGAATTTACCTACTCATCTGGTAAGCTGGCGGCCATTCTCTATAAAGAAGAAATCGAACGTGCGCTGAAAACGCCAAGTTTTGATGGATTCCAACTGTTGCAGCTGCAGGACTTCCCAGGGCAAGGTACCGCACTGGTTGGTTTGCTGAATGCATTCTGGGGCTCAAAAGGCGTGATAAGCGCTGAAGAATTCCGTGAATTTAACAGTGAACTAGTGCCACTAATCCGCTATAGCAAAGCGGTTTACGAAAGTGGTGAAACGTTTGAAGCCTCTATTGAAGTGGCGAACTTCTTCAAAGATCTCAAAAGCCAGACACTCCACTGGTCTGTCACTGACAACACTGGCACCGTGGTAGCGCAGAATGACATTAGCAATGTTGACCTGACCATTGGTAACAACGTAGCGCTTGGCAATATCTCGCTCGCGCTGGATGTTAAAGAAGCCCGTCAGATGACTGTTCGCGTGGCCCTTGACGGTACTAACTACAAAAACACGTGGTCATTCTGGGTATACCCGCAGGAGGTAACCACTCAATCTGGTGCTGTGGTATCTACCACCTCATTTGACGAAGCGGAAGCCGCACTGAAACAAGGAAAAACCGTATTCCTGAATCCAGATTACAACGGTCTGGCGGGTACCGATGGTCGCTTTGTACCGGTATTTTGGAGCCCGGTTCACTTCCCAAATCAGCCAAGCACTATGGGCCTATTAATGGACCCTAAACACCCTGCGCTGGCTGCGTTCCCAACCAGTTCGCACACTGACTGGCAGTGGTGGGATATGACCATCAAATCCAAGTCTATCGAAGTGGATGAGTCTCAAGTGACGCCTATCATCCGTGTCATCGACAACTTCGTGACCAACCGTCATCTTGCTAACGTGGTGGAAGCGAAAGTGGGTAACGGTAAATTGGTGTTTTCATCGATCGATTTGACCAATGATCTGCAACACCGCCCTGCCGCACGCCAACTGAAGCACAGCCTGCTTAAATACATGCAGAGCGATGCGTTTGCACCAGAGAAAACGGTTACGATTGACGTTTTGAAATCACTGCAAACGGCCAATGAGCAGAAGTCTTTCAAAACCAATGATATTTATGACTAACAGACAATAGTCTGAAAAAAGCCGGAGCGATGTGACTTCGGCTTTTTTGCATTAAGGCCTATTCCTTTGTGCATCTGCACTTTACCAACCAAACAAAGGTAACCTATGGACAGACAACAACTTAATGCGGCCGCACTATCGCTCGCCATTGGGGGCACCCTGCTGATCGCGGGGATTGCGAACGCCGCTGAAGACTGGCGTAACCCAGAAGTTTTCCGCATCAACAAAGAGCCGGCACGCAGTTTCTTTTACAGCTTTGAAAGCCAGCAAGATATCAACACCGAATCACCTTGGAACGCGGCTAACTATCAACTACTCAATGGACAATGGAAATTCAACTGGGTTGATACGCCATCGAAAAAGCCAGAAGGGTTCTTTGCACCGGATTTCGATGATACACGCTGGGACACTATTGCGGTTCCTGCTAACTGGGAATTGAACGGCTACGGCACACCGTTTTATGACAGCCACGCCTGTTTTAATGACGATCTCAGCTTTATGGAAGGTGACAAACTTAACTACTCCATGAGCTTTATCAAAGGCAAAACAAACTACAACCCAGTAGGCTCTTACCGTCAAAACTTCACTATTGACGACAGCTGGAACGGCAAGCAGATTTTCTTGCATTTCGGTGCAGTCAAATCGGCGTTTTACGTTTGGATAAACGGCAAGAAAGTGGGTTATTCCCAAGATTCGAAAACCGACGCTGAATTCGATATCACCCCGTACATAAAAGCGGGTAAAAACACCCTCGCGATGGAAGTGTACCGCTATTCCGACGGCAGTTATTTTGAATGTCAGGACATGTGGCGCATGAGCGGTATTGAACGCGACGTCTATGTGTTCGCCACCCCGAAAGTTGCTGTGCGCGATTTCCACGCCTACACCACGCTCGATGATAATTATCAAAACGCCCTGCTGCGCTTTGACGCCGACATAGACAACCGTGGCGAGCAAAATGCGAAAACAGTTCGTCTGCAAGCGCAAATCACCGATGCCAAAGGCAAAGCAATTTTCAGCAAAACACTGGATGTCGGCGCTTTGGCAAGTAAGTCAGCAACCAACGTCAGTTTTGAAGCGAAAATAACTTCACCGCAGCTGTGGAGTGCAGAGTCCCCGACGCTGTACAACTTGCAACTGGCTCTGACTGATGACAATGGTGATACTCAGTACATCCGTCGTCACGTTGGTTTCCGCTCTACAGAATACAAAGACGGCAACATTCTGGTGAATGGTAAGCCGGTACTGTTCAAAGGTGTGAACCGCCACGAACACGATCCGAAAACCGGACACGTCATCTCCCGTAAATCCATGCTCGCGGATATCAAACTGATGAAGGAGTTTAATATCAACGCGGTGCGCATGTCTCACTACCCTAACGATCCGTATTTCTACGATCTAGCTGACCAATATGGCCTCTATATCATGGATGAGGCGAACACCGAATCCCATGGATTAGGCGCAGCCAATCAGGGCGACTACGATCCAAACAAACACATCGTCAACAAACCAGAGTGGCAGGCGGCGTATCTTGATCGGATATCGAACATGTACGAGCGCAGCAAGAACAACCCCTCTGTGATCATGCGTTCGCTGGGTAATGAGTCCGGTGACGGCAAAAACATCGAAGTGACATACGACTGGTTGAAAGCACAGGAGCCGTCTCCGGTGATTTCTGAACAGGCACAGCTGCGCCGTCATACCGATACCTACAGCCAGATGTATGCCCCAATCAGTGATATCATCCGCTATGCTGAGACCCAACACGATGAGCGCCCGGTGCTGCTGATTGAATATGAACACGCCATGGGTAACTCGCTGGGTAACTTTCAGGATTACTGGGATGCTTTTGAGAAATACCGCGCTCTGCAGGGCGGTTTTATCTGGGACTGGGTTGACCAGACCTTTGAGAAAACTAACCAAAACGGTGATTTCTTCTGGGCTTACGGTGGCGACATGGAACCGGCTGGCACACCTAACAGCGACAGCTTCTGTGCCAACGGCCTAGTATTTGGGGATCGCACGCCATATCCATATCTATATGAGGTGAAAAAAGTACAGCAGAACATAGGCTTCGCCTTTGCCGATGACGATTTCCGCTCACTGAAAGTCAGCAACAAGTTCTTCTTCCGTGATTTGTCTGCCTACACGCTGAGCTGGCAACTGCTGGAAAACGGTAAAATAGTGCAGTCCGATAACAGTATCGACCTGAAAGCCAAAGCCGGTGATGCCCAATTTATCAAACTTCCCAAGCTTAAAATGGCCGCTGGCAATGAGTATTTTGTGAATGTACAGGTGGCGTTGAAACAAGATGAATTGCTGCTCACAAAAGGTCACATCGTGGCAGAAGAGCAACTGTCGCTGCCGTTTACAACCGTGGCTCAGCAAGCAGCTAACGCTGACACAACCTCGCTGGCAATGCAGGAGACCGCCACCGTTCTCACCTTATCAAGTGAGCGCTTCAATCTGGTGCTTAACCGTGAAAGCGGTCTGCTCACTCAGCTTAGCTACAACGGTAAAGACCTGCTGAAAGCACCGTCTCACCCGTCGTTCTGGCGTGCCCCTGTGTACAACGATCTGGAAGTGAAAAGCTTTGAGAGCAAAATGGGCGTGTATCAGAAGCTGGGCAGAAATACCGTACTGACGTCAATGGCGATAACTCGCAAGTCAGACGCTCAAGTAGAAATTAAACTGGAACACTCACTACCTGCCATTGAGAGCCGCTACTTCACCACCTTTACAGTAAACGGTAACGGCACCATTGATGTGGATATCTGGTTCTATGCCGCACCGCACAAGAAATTTGGTGAACTGCCACGCATCGGCACCCTGTTCGCGCTGGACACCCCATTCAGTAACGTCAGCTACTATGGTCGTGGCCCACACGAAAACTACGTAGATCGCAAGTCGTCGGCCTTTGTCGGCCTTTACAACACCACTGTCGATGACATGTACGTGCCATATGTCACGCCGTCTGAAAACGGTCACCGCACCGATGTGCGCTTTGTAGACTTCACAGATGCCAGCGGCAATGGTGTGCGTTTCTCTTCAGCACAGAAACTGGGCTTTAATGCTGAGTACTATAACACTGACGATTATGATGCCAGCAAAGCCGACCATTTCGCCCGCAATCTGCACCCAGCAGACTTGGTGAAGCAAGATCGCATATTTGTTCACATCGACCACAAAATGCGTGGTGTCGGCGGTACTAACTCCTGGGGTGAAGCGCCGCTGAACAAATACATCCTGCCATGGCTCGATTATCACTACGGCTACCGCATCGAACCGGTGAGCGCCAAATGATGAACTAAGCTGAATGAAAGATGAGGCGTATACGCCTCATCTTTTTTCCTGTTCCCTGCAGATAACCCTAGCACCAACCTTTCCAGCCTGCGGTCAATCAAACATTGTCATCTGCCCGCCTAATCAAGCCAGTCGAATCGCAGCTTTCTGCACAGCGAATGACTTAAGATAGTTCCCTTATAGCGCTAGCGTCGCTTCCTGAACCGAATAACCGGTAGGCCGGAAAATTTCCGCTCGAATTCGAGCCGCAGTTTCGGTCAAAGACGGTAGCACTTCCTTATAGCTATCACCCGGCGCTAACTTTGGTAAAAGACGTTTACCAGATTGCACTGGTAATCCCGCGTCATCGTAGGCTGTCCAGATAAGTGTGTACTCATTCAATGTATAAGCCGGAATATCTTTTAGTGAACGACTCTGAATAGCCACGGCAAAGTGATTGTCCTTACTGCGGACCACAGAAAAATGACTAAGAGGAGAGGCTGTCTCGCGAAATGCCTGCCAAGAGGGCTTCTTATTACCATAAATATCAACGATACCGTGAACGCGACTTTGAAAACTATTCTCACCTACATCCCCCATATGGGTACGATAGTCGTTATAGCTGAAGAAAATCGCGCCAGCGACATTCTCCGCCTTTTTGTATTCACTGGTATGAGAGGAAAGTGCCTCAATACGAAATTGGTCGCCTTTTTCAAACTTGGGATCACACTCGCACAGACCGAACTCAGATATCACTACCGATTTATGCGGGTAGACTTCACTCAGCAGATTTAAGGTAGGAAGAATATTGGCCGTGCTGCCCTCATGCCATGTGCCGTAGTATTCGTTATATTCAATAAAGTCCGGAATATCTGATGCTGACGCTCTCGCTTGTTGTTCTGACAAAATTAACTGCAATTTATTCGATGCGTATACACTCAACCTACTGCTATCGAGATCGGCAATAATATCCGCTCCAGCTTTGACGAATTGCGCAGCCTGAGGACTCTCACTCATTTCATTTCCTATCCCCCAAGCGTAAATTGATGGGTGATTGAAATGTGAGAAGATCATCGACTTAAATTGATTTTTCTGGGTTAAAGCGACGTTATCATCGGAGGGCAATCGTTGCCATGCCGGAATTTCCTCTTGAACTAACATGCCCTCGTCATCCATGAAATCGAAGACGTCATCGCTTTGTTGCCAATGGAAGCGAGTGATTATCACATTCAGCGCTTTTAAATCCCTTAAGATCTGCTGCACAAATGGCTTAGATGACGCCATACCATAAAGTGGATGACTGCCCGGCATCCATTCTATCCCCATAAGCCTCATAGGTTCGTTGTTCAAAAAATAGAAACCATCTCTCAGGCGCAATGATCGAATGCCGAATTGCATTTCATATTGATCGGTTAGTTCCCCCCCATCACTCACACTGGCAATAACACGATATTGCTTAGGATGATCGAAGTGCCAGAGTACTGGGTTATCAACCTTTGCTTCGATTCTGACAACGGGGAATTTGCTCACATGCTGAGCATCATGCCTCAGTGGGCTGTCGTAGGATAAAATATCGTCACCAATCACCTGTTTTACATAACTGACAACGTTGTCATTTGGATCCAAAAAAGTAAATGTCAACGTCTTACCAGATAACTCATCAGGTGACACATACGCATCAACAGTAACGGTAGCACTGCTGAGATCGTCAGTAAGTTTGCTATCAACCAATACTTTGCCGATGTAATTTTCAGGTTTTGTCACAAGACGTACATCACGGGTAATACCACCGTCATTTGCCCAGTCAAACGACTCATCAATGGGCAGTGCTCGTGGTGAAAAATCGTTATTCACTTCAACCACAATTGTATTGGTACTGTCGCGGCGCCACACATGTTCAACAGGCACGCTAAACTGCGTATAGCCACTGTCATTATGTTGGCTCACCAAATGTCCATTCACCCAAACTTTGCTATCACGGTATACGCCATCGAATTCCAAAGAAATATGTTTGTCATTCGATACCAGAGGACCTTGGACCGTTCTCGCATACCATGCAGTACCCTTATAGGTTTCGCTGCCAGTATCAACATTCCACGTGTGAGGCACACTAACGCCAACCCATTGACTTGTCGCTACATCCTCTTTAAACCAGCCACTATCTTCACCAATATTTTCCTTGTCGATTCTGAATTTCCAGTTTCCATTCAACGATAATGTATCCGCGCAAACACCAAAGGTCCCTAGAACCAATAAAATCGCTGCTGTTAGTAATTTCATGAGTGTTTCATTCCCTTCTCTGACCACTTTTTTCGTTATTTGAAAAACCATACTAAATAATTGTGTCAGCAACGAAAATAGACATTAACTGGATGTACATGGATTAAGTGACGAAAAAACAAGCATTAGTCGATGCGCCAGAAAATGAATATGACACTTAAAGAAATAGGTTAAGTCGAGCCCTTAAGTCGACAACGGAGAAAATTACCCATGGACGTCCACCATATTCCACCAAAATCTTCTTCAATCTAATGCGCCTTTAAGTCTTGCATCTACAAGCATATCCACTACATGGCGTATTTTAGGCAACATTTGCCTATTTTTAGGCCACAGAGCATGAATTGGCATCTCGCCGCCAGAGTGTCCATGTAACACTTCACAAATTTTACCTTGGCGCAGATCTTCGCCCACCAGCCAGAGTGGCAACTGTGATAATCCACATCCAGCCAAGACAGCAGATAACATTGCATCACCGTCTGATAATTCATGTGTTGGTGGAGGCGTGTAACGCGTTATCTCTCCACTTTGCTGCTTCAGTAACCACGAAATAGGTTGGCCGCGGCGAAAGCCAACAATACATTGATGCTTTTGCAGCTCTTCTGGGGTTTCTGGCGTACCAAAACGTTTCAGATATGCTGGTGAAGCACAAATCACCAGCTTTTGCGCAGTAAGTTTACGGGCAACTAAACCGCTACTGTCTGCGAGTTCACCAATACGAACTACGAGGTCTATGCCCTCTTCTATCAAATCAACAAAACGTTCGCTAAAGGTCACAGTTAAGTTCAAATCAGGATATTGCTGCGCCATATCCAACAGCAATGGCAAAATGCGTTTGCGACCATAGGCCGCTGGTAAATCGATACGTAGGCGACCTGAAGGTGTTGTAATATGTGAGGTCAATTCAGCTTCTGCCTGCTCCAGAATCTCCAGTGCGCTCAGACAACTGTCCAGATAGCGTTCTCCATCTGGGGTTAAACTCAACCTTCTAGTGGACCGCTGAAAAAGTGTCAGTCCCAGTCTCTCTTCAAGTCGAGCCACACTCTTCCCCACGGCGGATTTCGTCAGTCCCAAGCGTTCGGCCGCTGCAGTAAAGCTGCCTTGTTGTGCGGTCATTACAAACGCATTGATACCACCCATATGATCATTACTTCGCATGACATTGCCTCTTAGTTTGCCTGTCTAACTAACCGTCTACGTTATACAGGTAACGTTTCTAGGGTAGAGTCCACTAGATTCTGCGAGCTTCATACCTGCGGCATTCATTTCCGAATCAAGTACTTTGAGCGTGGTGCTACCCCAGATACCTAACGAATAGAACGAATCATGTGTGATCAACAGCAGAGGCTTCTCTACACATCACATCGCTTTATTGTAGAAATATATTCTCAACTTAGTCGAAATCAAGCCTGTTTATTCACTTATTTATTCCTTTGATAATACTGTCCAAGCAATTCAGTGCTCTGGGTTGAACCAATATGAGGTATGAAATGAACAAAAGTGACATCAAATTATCATTGCTCGATCTCGTCACCATTGGTGAAGGCGCCACCGTCAGTGAGGCCATCCACAGCAGTACTGAGTTAGCCATTGCAGCCGAGAATGCCGGTTTTCACCGTTTTTGGGTGGCAGAGCACCATAACCTAAAAGATATTGGCAGTGCAGCTACCTCGGTTATTTTGAGCCACATTGGCGCCAAGACTCAACGCATTCGGCTGGGCTCTGGCGGCATTATGTTGCCGAACCACGCGCCGCTAATGGTGGCGGAGCAGTTTGGTACTTTGGAAGCGCTGTATCCAAACCGTATTGATTTAGGCCTAGGCCGTGCGCCGGGCACCGATGCAGAAACCATGCATGCTTTGCGGCGCGATACTCGCAGCAATGGGATGGATTTCCCCGAAATGGTCACTGAGCTGCAAACGTATTTTGACGATATCAAGCCGGGCCAGCGGATTAAAGCGATCCCCGGTGCCGGTATGCATCTGCCGTTGTATCTGCTCGGCTCTAGCACTTACAGCGCGCAATTGGCGGCAGCACGCGGGTTGGGGTTTGCCTTTGCTTCGCACTTTGCTCCCGATGCAATGCAGTCTGCAATTGAGTTGTATCGGCAAAACTTTAAACCATCTGCCCAGTTAGATAAGCCGTATGTGATTATCTGCGTTAATGCGGTGGTGGCAGATTCACAACAGCAGGCTGAATATCTGGCCACTACTGAACTGCAAAAATTCCGCAACCTCGGTCGTGGTATCGAAACCTTGCTGCCAAAACCGGTAGACAATATGGATACCGTGTGGAATCCCTATGAAAAACAACGCATTTTAACCCAATTGCGTGAATCGTTATGGGGCACGCCGGGCGTAGTTCGTCAAGGTTTGCTGTCGCTAGCGGAGCGTACTGGCGCCGATGAAATCATGCTCAACTCGTGGATCCATGACCCCGCAGCACGCATTAAATCCCACCAGCTGATTGCGAAAGCGTGGTTCTAGGAGGCGTTATGCAGTTACTTCAAGCTTATGAATTAGCTGGGCTGCCATTAGCCAATCGCATTGCGATGGCGCCAATGACCCGTGCCCGTGCCGCCAATGGCAAGCCCGATGCGCTCACCGCCGAATATTATGCTCAGCGCGCCAGTGCTGGTTTGCTGATCACTGAAGGTGTGCCCATTTCGGCGCAGGGGACCGGCTACCTGTATACCCCCGGTATTTATACCACCGAGCAAGTGGCGGCGTGGCGCAATGTCACCAGCGCGGTGCATCAACAAGGCGGCAAAATTTTTGCGCAGCTGTGGCATGTGGGCCGTGTATCTCATCGCAGTATTCAGCCAAATAACGCCGCGCCGGTAAGTTCATCCTCTCAAGCGGGTGGTCAAGCTTTTGCTTACAACGAGTTAGGCAATCCTGCCAATGTGCCTGCCAGCCAACCTCAAGCGTTGACTCTAGAAGGCATAGCTGCGGTGATTAACGATTTTCGCCAAGCAGCAGCGAACGCGATTGAAGCGGGCTTTGACGGGGTTGAGTTGCATGCGGCCAATGGCTATTTAATCGAGCAATTTATCAACCCGGTAGTGAATAACCGCGATGATCTTTACGGTGGTAGCACCTTAGAAAACCGCAGCCGCTTGTTGCTGGAAGTGGTCGATGCGCTAGTGCAACAAGTTGGCGCCCATAAAGTCGGCGTGCGTCTGTCGCCATTTAATCAAATTGGCGATATGCCGCTGTACGACGACATGGCTGAGACTTACCTGCACCTGGTCAAAGAACTAGACCACTATGCGCTCAGTTATCTGCATCTGGCGCTTACGCCACAAACCCTGAACAGCGGTTTGTTGGAGCAAATACGTCAGCAATGGCATGGCAGCTTAATGATTGCAGGTGGCATCAATGCTGCGCAGGCGGAGCAATTTATTGCGGATAATCGCGCCGATGTTATCGCCTTTGGCAGCGCCTTTATTGCCAATCCAGATTTAGTTGCACGCATCGCCAACGGCTGGCCACTGGCAGAGGTGCAACGCAGTTCATTTTATGGTGGTGGCGCTGCCGGTTACACCGACTATCCCCGTTACCAGCCCCGCGATAAATTAACAGTTGAATAGGAATCCCCATGACTGAAATAAACGGTTTTAAACACGTTGGCCTGATCACCAAACACGCCGACCAAAGCTTTGAAGAATTTGTTGATTACTGGCTCAAGGTGCACTCAGAGTTGGCGATCCATGTGCCCGGTTTACGTAAATACACAGTGAACCCCATTGACCGTCGCTTGTACCCTGATTCGCCTATCGATGGCTTTTCTGAGCTGTGGTTTGACTCACTTGAAGAAGCCAAAGCGGCATTTGAATCGGAAGCAGCGCAAAAGACCTTTGCCGATGTACCGAACTTTGCCGCCAACGTCGCGGTGACTTATTTGACGGAGATCCAGAAGAAATAACCTGTAGCACTCTTTCGCACTTCCTCGAAATGAATCCCGGAATTGACCAGTTATGTTACGGCATAGCTGGTCAATTTCGTTTTGGGGAAAGCAAATTAAGCAATCGCTTAATTACAAAAGTAATCCCGCACGCTTATTTGTACTAATGCTGCTGCACTGCGCGCACTGAATATCACGCGCCAGCAGCTAAAAGAGGAAATGACCATGCATTACACCGGTCCTGTTGTTCGTCCGCCCCATGAGGCTAATAGCATTTTGCTCGAAGTGACCGTTGGTTGTACCCATAACCACTGCACCTTTTGCACCTTTTATCACGATACGCCTTATCGCTTAGCGCCGAAAAGCCAAATTGAAGCTGACTTGCAAGAAGCTAAGTTTTATCGGCCGGATGCCAAGCGGTTGTTTGCCGTGGGTGGTGATCCCTTTAGCTTGCGCACCGCCAAGTTGGTAGCGCTGGCAGAGCAGATCCATCAGTACTTCCCAAATATCAACATCGCCATGTATGCCCGCATTAGCAGCATGTTTAACAAATCCCTCGACGAGTTAAAACAGCTGCGAGCGCTCGGCATCAACGACTTGGTGATTGGCGTTGAGAGTGGCGATGATGAAGTGCTGGCTTATACCAACAAAGGCTATAACCGCGCCGATATTTTGCGGGAATGCCAAAAATTGGAAGCGGCAGATATCAGTTATCGAGTGATTTTCTTAGGCGGCCTAGCTGGTAAGGGCAATGGTTTGCGCAATGCTGACAATATGGCGAGCCTGCTGAATCAGCTGCATCCTACGCATATGTATATGACCTCGGTTGCCATTCAGCCGGAGTCGCCAATGTATCAAGATGTACGCGACGGAAAATTTATCGAAGCCAGTGAGCAAGAGCGCATTGAAGAAACACTATCCTTGGTCGCGCAGCTTGAGCACCCAATCACGCTGCTAGGACAAAGTGTTGCCAACCCGGTCAACTTTATCGCGACCTTGCCGGAGCAGAAAGCCGAGTTAGTCGGTGAATTACACCAAGTACTGCAGCAGTTCTCTGACCAAGATGAAGCGCATCTACGTCGGCAGCGGGAGCAATTGCGTAATATTTAGTGAGTTTGTCTATCCTGCCACTGAGTCCATTCCGCGACGAGTTTCGGTCGCGGAATACCCGCCAGAGTCAATCTGTAATGCTCAATGTTGTCACTCGTTAACAAAGAAAAAAGACCTGCTGTTATAACTGCAGGTCTTTTCGTTTTTGTCGTGTGGCAACCACGGGCTCAGCGCTTACCGCGCCAACAGCTGGAAGTTACGCGGTGGCATTGCCAATATCAAATGCGGGCAGCTCGTTTTCGCTAAACCAGCCGGGGCGATAGTCGGTCCAGCAGAATTGCCATTGACCGCTGGGTTGACGGCGGGCGCGTAGTTGATAGTGAGCACCGTAAAGCTTGTTGCCGTATTGGTCGATTGATCGCTCTGGAATAATGCGCGCCACAATCAATTTCACATGTTGACCGTCGCCTTCATCTTCAAATTTCACCACTTCAGCAAAGTGCTGCCAAAGCGTGGCAAGGTGGCGAAAACTCTTCAACGTGCCAATCACTTGGTCGCGGCCGGATAAATTGCCCACAGGTGCAAAGCCGCCAGAAATATCTTCGCTATAGCTTTTGGCCAGCAAGCTCATGTCGTTTTGGTCGACTGAAAAGGCATAGCGGTAATACAACTCGGCCAGGGCTTCGTCGAGTGACTCGGGTACTGGCGCGTTTGGCAAAAGGGTCCATGGTGAGTGCAGTTCGCTGACGATGACCGGTGCTTCGTCGCCCATCTGCCAGCCATTTTGGCCGGGTGGTTGGCGCCAATGCGGTACAAAGTTATTGTTGCCGTGGTTCCAGTTGACTTGTAAACGTAACTCGTCAAACGACCATGTTTGTGCACGCAGACTGGCGCGAAACACTAAGGTGGCGCCAAAGATAAAAAAGTCACTGCCACTACGCTGCATGATGCCAAACACATAACAGCTCGCCGCGGCTTGGTCGCCATCAATGGCGACATAACGGTTGGTCATTTGGCCATAGATTGGGCCATGCTGGCTGTCTTGTCCCAGCCGTTGCGTGATGGCAGCAGCACCAGTGGCACTGCCATGTTGGCTGCTTAGCAGTTGGCTATCAGCATGAAATAGCGTGGTTAGTGGATCTGTTTGGCCGCTCAGCCAGCTTTCGCTAAAGCGCGCTAACATGGCGCTCACGCTCTGCTTCGCTGTGAGAGCGGTTGTTTCGGGGGCGATATTCATAACGATTTTGCTCTTTTTGTATGCGTATTACATGTCCTATGCGGTAGGGCTTATTTCAGTGCTGGCAGGACATAGTTGCCGAGTTCTTCAATCACCGCTTCAGCGGGGCGTGAAGATGGCTTCAGGTTGAGCGCAACGTGCTGCACGCCTAAATCGCGATGGCGTTGTAACCGCTCAATTAACGCATTACGGCCAATGCGTACCACGTTATAAAAACGCTGGTATGGCGCGTGTGGGTTGTCATCCAGATCGAAAAAGGTCGAATAACCATAGGCGGGGGCTGGGTGACCCGCAGCGGCGCGTTCGAGTGAGGCGAGAATATCGCTAATGGCGTTGTCATCATCCACCGACCAGATCCACGCATCGACATTTTCTGCCAGCCATTCAATCGGTTGGCGTGAGCGACCCACGGCCATAATCGGTAACCGTTGGGGCATTTTCGGATACAGATCTAAATTGCCAGTCAGTTTGCCGTAGTGGCTGGTTTGCACTCGTGGAAACGATTGCTGCTGCAGATAACGAATGTATTCAATGCCTTCACGATACAACTCGCCGCGAGATTCAAAATCGACACCAAAGGCGGGATATTCCACCGGGCGGTCACCGGTTGATAGACCGAGCACAAAGCGCTGGTTACTGAGCAAATCAAGTGATGCCGCTTGTTTGGCAACTGAGATCGGCTCACGCAGCGGCAGCACAATACCGGCGGTACCGAGGGTAATTTCTGATGTGGCGGCTGCGAGAAAACCCGCGTAAACCAAAGGGTCGAGCATCTGCGCCGCATCACCAAAATTAGGGTCATAAAATGGCACATCTCTAAGCCAGATGCTGGCGATACCGGCATCTTCGGTCAATTTGGCGAGCCGTTGGTGATCGGCCAGTGTTGGAAATGGCGAGTCTGGGTAGGCTTCCAGCGGGGTTAACAGGCCAATGCTGAGTTGCCCAGGCGTAAATACGCGGCTAAAACTCGCTGGCGCTTCACTTAAGTTGGCGTACATAGCGCCTCCTTACTTATCTGAATCGGCGTGGGGCCACACGACGTCTAACGCGGTTTTGGCAATGCGCCATTCGCCATTTACCCGTACATATTCATCTTCATACCGGCCCAGCAGCAAAAATGGGTGCTGCGTACTTTGGCGGTCAGTGACTAAGTCCAACAGATAACAGCTACCCACGGCAGTATTTTCGCCAGTAATGGTCACGTTGTGGTTGGTGACGGCGTGCATAAATGGAAAGTGTGCGCGCTGCTGAGTATCAAACTGTTGGTAGGCATCCGCGAGGCTTTGCTTTATGGCAGCTAAGCCTTTCATTGAGCCGACGGTAACCACCACTTCGGCATCTTCAGTAAACACTTCGTCCATGCGCCCTGCGTTATTGCTGTCGAGCAGTTGGCTGTAGTGTTGGCGCAGATTGCGGATCTCTTCGCGGTCGAGCAGGGCTAGCACGCGTTGATTGAATTGGCTATCGGTTGAATTTGACATAAATACTCCAATGAGGTGTTAAGCCCGCGACAGTAGTTGCAGGCTGACTAACGAATGGAGTTATTTTATTAGTTTGCCAATTGAAGATAATCAGGCTAAATGTCGTTTCATTGAAGCCTAAATATCTACAATTAACAAACGAGTGATTACTGGCGAAACGTTTCAACAGCTAATTGATAACGTTTTACCTTGTTGTAGAGGCCGCTGCGGGAAATACCAAGTTGCTTGGCCGCCTCGCGTAAATTGCCGTGAGTGGCGTTCAATGCCGCAATAATGGTGTCGTATTCACTCGCTTGCAGTTGGCCACTGGCAGGAAAATACGGCGCGATGTCGGAAAGTAGCACCTTGTCTGAATATGACCCTACCGCGCTAGCAAACACTGAGGGTTGCGCTGCCGGTTGCAGAGCCGCGCGTGCTGCAACATCATTTGGCATACTTGCCACAAACGTCGGATCAAGCTGAATATCTTCCGCCTCAATGACTGCCGATCTCGACAGGTTTATTGCCCGTTCAATCACATTTTCCAGCTCACGCACATTGCCCGGCCACGGATAGTGGGTTAACCGCTGCAGCGCGCTGTGCGACAGTGCTTTTGCGGGTTGCTGCAAGCCGTTGGCGCAATGGGTAATAAATGCGTTGGCTAAGTGTTCAATATCACCCGTGCGTTCACGCAGTGGCGGCACGTTAATCGCTAACACATTGATACGGTAAAACAGATCGGCGCGAAACTGCTGTTGTTGCACCGCCAGGCTGAGGTTCTTATTGGTCGCGGTAATGACGCGAACATCGACCACTTGGCGGTTTTGGCCACCCACGCGTACCACCTCTTTCTCTTGCAGAAACCGTAACAGGCTAACTTGTGCAGCAAGCGGCATTTCGCCAATTTCATCAAGAAAGATGGTGCCGCCATCGGCTAACTCGAACTTACCTGCGGCGCCGCCACGTAGTGCGCCCGTGTAGGCACCAGCTTCATAACCAAATAATTCACTTTGGATCAGATCCCGCGGAATCGCGCCACAGTTAACCACAATAAATGGGCCTTTGGCACGGCGACTGGCGTTGTGAATCGATTGGGCAATCAACTCTTTGCCTGTCCCGCTTTCTCCCCAAATCAGCGCCGTGGCATCACTCTGGCTGACTTGTCTGGCTTGAAAAATCGCTTTATTGATCGCAGTTGACTGACCGAGGATATTGTCAAAAGTATAGGTAGCCTTAGCACCGATGGCACGACGGGTAATGGCACGAGTTCGGCAATTATCCCGCACCGAAATGATTTTATGGCCTTCTGCAGTCATGGTTACTGAGCAAGTGAGCGTAACCCAACGGCTGTCTCGTCGCTGACCACGCACCTCGAGATCTTGGCAACTCTTATTGCTGGCCAAGATCGTACTCAGTGCTTCATCAGGCGCAACGACCATTGCCAGTGGTTGGCCCACAACATCACTCACCACATTAAAGATATTGCGGGCATAGCGATTAATCGAATAGACGCGGTCGTGACGATCAAGAATAAGCACCCCTTCATTCAGCACTTCCATTAAGGTTTGCTGTTCTTGGAGTAACTCCGACAACATTAGCTGCTTTGAAATCGTTGCTGCGGCTGCCTCTAGCATTCCCAGTGAATGCGAATGTGCACTTGTTCTAGGTACAGCTAAACTCATCACCCCCATCAATTCCTTGCGCGCATTAAAAATCGGCACGGCGGAGCAATGGCTATGATGAAGTTGCCGCAGGTAATGTTCTGGCCCCATGACGTAGATCGGCTTTTGTTCCACTAAGCAAGTACCCACACCATTGGTGCCAAGCATTTCCTCCGTGAGTACGCTGCCTATCGGCGTAAGATTTCTACCTGCTGCATACAGCACCACACCATGTTTATCCGCTAGAATGATATGGCTATTAGCGTGCTGAGTGTAAATCAATAGGTTATTAATGGTTGATGTCGCGGCTTCTATCAGTAATCGATTTTTCGCTAATACAGTAGTCAAACACTCTTGATCAATACAATAATATTGTGCCAGTTCAGTTGATACTACAGCATCTTTGCAGCGCTGCCATGAATGTAAAATCATGGTTCTGACAGATTCACTAGCAACCTGGTTATCATTAATAAAATTATTCCACTGCTCCTCAATATCTTTGGCAATTAAATTAACGCTCTCAGTTAATTGAAATAGTGGATTGCTTTTTTGGCCATTATTTTCGACAGAAGCTATCGTCTGATACCAACGGTGATCTATCTGATTTAACGGTTTATTTCGATGATTTTCTAAACTGTTCATTTGGATTTAATAAACTCATGTTATCTTCAAAAAATAAACCATCCATGTGCACAATTTGGACATGTCGTAAAACATGTTCAAAAAATATGTCCATAATCTGTTCACGACCTAGACAGTTTAAAACAATCTGAGTTTCATTAATTTCCGCTCTATGTAGACATAATTTCTACAATAAAGATAATAAACGCTGATGACTTGCTAAAAATTTCGCCTTAAAGGCATTTGAATCTACAATAAAAACCAAACATCGATCACACCAATAACCTCGAACAACGTATTTAACATGATCAAAATCACTCTTTAATCAGATAAAAATCACCGACATCAAAATAAAATATCTACGCCACTATCAAACTGCATTTTTATAAACGCTCACGTCAACCAGCTCATTAAATTTGTGATATCAAACATGAAATTATGAGTTGCAAATTCCGATATTGTGATTTTATTCAAATAAAGTTAAAGCCAACAACAGAAAAGCATTATTTAACCATCAGCTAAATAAGCGAACACGGTTATTTAGTGAAATTTTTGATGGCCTGCTATTTGCCTTTTAGGAGTGAATGTTATTCAAAGCGCATTGGAATAACACTAAGGGGAAAGGCGATATCACTGTTCTAAGCAAGTAGTGCCTATATTACTTTGCCGACAATAGGCAATGCGCTTTCAAGACGATACAGCTTATCCCCAATAACTCATAAACAAATCAATGGGAGAACCTTGATGAGGCGATTTAACAAAGCAGCTATCGTGCTGGCCATCGGCGCTACGATGACTCAGCTCAGCGGTTGTGGCGGTGACGATGGGGATAACATCACTTACGTTCAAGCCGCAGAGGGCACAGTATCAGGCGTAGTACAGGATGCGAAAGGGCTGCCAGTTCCGGCAGCTGTTGTATCAGCAGAAGATACAGGTGGTGCATTACTCCAAACTGTGACAACTGACGCTAACGGCGCCTATTCACTAACATTACCTGTAGGCCAAGTAGTACTAAAGGTCAGCAACGCATCCTATGCTAGCCCTGATGCACAAGATGTCGGCGTACTATCAAATCACACTGTTAGTGCCAATTTCACTATGAATGCAGCCTCGCAGTTCTTAGTACAGTTTACTGAACAAGTTGATCCGATCCAGCCAGTTAACGAAGGTTGGACAAGTCCAGGCTGGGCTGTTTACGATAACCAAGGCTATGGTACATCAGCAACCGTTGGCGCTCTGGTTACTGGTAAAATCGACGATATGCCTATCGAATACACATGGGAAAACCGTTTGAACCTGTGGGACCCTTGGCATACCGAAAAGGCGGGAACGGTCGAAGGTAATGATGATACGGCGCTCGTCACTTTCTCTGAGATGATGAAGAATTTTGAGTCTCGAGTTGACCCAATCCGTGGTACAGAGATGGCGGAGTATAAAATTCCTAATCGTCTAGGACCATTAACTATTTCTCAAGACCGTCGAGGCTTAATCGCTGTGCGCGTACAAGCGAACGATGCTCACGGTCAGCAAGCCTCAATTCACGGTGAAATTCACGCGACTAACCGTTTGCTCGGTATTCGCAACGTAGCGCTGGGAGAACGTATCTACCTGAACCGCGGCAACGACGACGATTCACAAGTCTGGTCAATGGTATCTCAACCGACCGGCTCCACCGCTGAACTGGTAGACGCAAACTCAAGACTCCCCTATTTCTTCCCAGATAAAACAGGTGAATATGATTTTGTTGTTAATGGCCAAACGCTGAAAATTTTTGCCGGTAAATATATGGGGGTTATTACTGGTATTGATGAAGAAGGCAATCCAGAGAGCGATGCTACCTGTACCACCTGTCACCAAGGTGGTATTGCCGGTGATCAATTCACGCCATGGTCTACTACCATGCATGCCAATATTTTCCGTCAGGATGTCGCAATTTCTCCTGCTGAGGAAAGCATGTTCTGTGGTCAATGTCATGCCGTAGGTGGTGACATCCAATCTGCCCCTATGAACAATGGCTTGGCATACGTAGCGGAGCAAGAAGGATACAAATTTAGCCGCATTGAGGCACTGGCAAATCCTCGCACTGATGCATGGCCGGATATGGTGAAGAACTTCCCTAAAACCGCTCGCATGATGAATATTCAATGTGAGAGTTGCCACGGTCCACAAAACTCACCGGCGCACGGCATGTACGACATGGTAGATGGTAAAACCCCTAACCCATATACCAGTCCACGTACGTCATTCTCTGCGGAACTGTGTAGTAACTGTCACTACGAGCGCATTCAATGGACTGCATCTAAGACTGTAAGTCCTACCTCTGGCCAAAGCCATATGAACGAACAGCGCGCACTGGAACTGGGTACCGATGCTGATTGTGGTCGTTGTCACTCAGCACAAGGCTTCGTCGCATATGAGAAGCAACTGCAACAAGGGAACGTTGGTAAGATTGACGATCCACTATGGTCTTCAGTGACTGCAGACAACGTTGAACCTGTGACTTGTACCGCTTGTCACGACCCACACGGTAATGGCAATGATCTGCAAGTTCGTATTGATGGTGATACCCCTGCACTACCCGCTGGCTTTAGCATGGCAGGTGTTGGCCAAGGCGCTACATGTATCGCATGTCATAACACTGCTCAAGGTGTGATGACTGATGACAGTGGCGTTTGGCTGCACGAAGACAACGATGAACCTGCACCTGAACAGCAAAACTACAGTATCGCCCACGGTTCACAAGGCGATGTATTTGCTGGTCGTAACGCTTGGTTTATGGGTAACCAATTACCTATGGTAGCCAAACACGCGGTGATTGAAGACTCATGCGTCAAATGTCACCAGCTGTATAATCCAACGATTAAAGATACACCTGCATTTGGCAAGTTGACCCGTACCCACCAATTCTGGATCGAAGAGGATAAGCTGGATCAACAATGTAACTATTGTCACGGCAGTACCATTGATCCAAACACCCCAGTTGATGGCGTACAGCATAACTCAGTGCCTGGTGATGCCGTTGATGCTGGTGCCATCACTGCATCGGTTGCAGCTGGCTTAAACAACTTAGCCGAAAAACTGCAAAACGCTGCATTTAGTCGCTTAACGTCCTTCGATAACTTAGTGATTAACTACGGTGAAGCGACTGTGGCAGGTAATCAAATTTCGGCAGTAGCATTAGCAAATGTCGGCAACAAGATTGGCCTGAAACTGACGTTGAGCAGTCCAACTGTTATCGGAGGAGAGTCAGTTTCTGAACTGACTGTATCCTTGGATAAATTGGCTGATGCAGCCACAGGTGAAGTAGTTTATCTACCAAACAGCAACTTTGTGAAAGGTGCTTGGAACTACTTCCTGATCAACAACGATCGAAGCAAAGGTATCCACAACTTGAGCTTCTCTCAATCGGTGATCAACAACACGGTTGGCCAAGCGTTCTAATGGACAAATAAGATAGATTGCAAACAAGGATTACGTGCTACCAATATCACTAGACGTTAAACGATTGGATTGCGTCCCAGATGAAATAATGTTGAAGGATATTGGCTAGCACATTCCTGTTTCATACCAAGAAAAAGCCCGAGTCACATTTGAATTAAATGCCTCGGGCTTTTTCTTCAACTACTTAACCCGATAAATCTCGCCAGATGGACTATAAGTTAGAGGTAAATAAAGTATTGAACGCTTGTGATCGCCACCACCTTGCTTAGCGTTATCATGATAAAAAATATACGACTTATCACCATCCTGTAATATCGCATGATGATTAGTACTGATATCGAGATAATCGATGATAACACCTTGATATTGGAATGGACCTAATGGTGAATCGCCAGTAGCGTATACGATTTGTCCAGGCCATCCGGTTGAAAATGAAAAGTAATAGATCCCATTATGTTCGTGCAGATATGGTGCTTCACCATATTTTTTCTTCTTATCACTCTCAGGAAAACCATTGATGACAACTTCGAGTATTTGACCTTCAGTCGTCAGCATATCTTTCCCGAGCTTTACAACCTTAGGAACTCGAGTACCAAAGTACATATATGCTTGCCCGTCAGCGTCAATAAAGATTGCAGGGTCGATAGGTTCATCACCCGCATTTGCATCTCTAGGCGACTCAACGAGTGCTTTACCGATAGGGTCGACAAATGGTCCTTCGGGTGAGTCACTTACAGCCACACCTATCTGCTTTCCACCAACCGGAGCATAAAAATAGTACTTACCATTTCGTGCATAAGCCGCTGGAGCCCATGCCTTAGCATTAGTATCAGCCCAGGTAAAAACACTGGCGTTTAAAAAGGAACCTACGTCTTGCCACGAAGTTAAGTCATTTGATTTAAACAGACGCCAATCGGTCGAGTCCCAATATTCACCTGAGTTATCCTGATCATTTGTCGCATAAACATAATAGACATTATTAAATTTATGGACTGATGGATCAGCACAGAATCTTTCAGAAATTAGATCTGATGCATTTGCCGAATTAACAATTAATAAAGCAGCACCGAATACCCAACGATATACTCTGCCCATTCATATTTCCTTATCGAATGAAGGGGGCTTATGCCCCCTTGAGTTAATTAGTGATAGTTGTAGTTGCCAATTTTTTGATAACTCGCTGCATCGTCATGCTCATCAGAGGATGGTACTAACGAAAAGCCAAACGAGTAGTTCGCAGGTGGAATTTGATACTGGGGTAAAGGCTTAGCCCCCCAACTCGTATCGCCGCCCAAACCCGACTGTAAGTAATCAACATTAACCTCAACTAAATCATGGGACTTAACATCATGGATGTGACGTTGTGCTTTTTTATCCCCAGGGTCTAGCTCGCTTTCAGGATAATTTCGTGCTGAAAATCCGAAGTTATGGTTCCCCTTCACAGTAAATCCAGTACCGGCATTATCAACAAGCTTTAGCCAGCGAATGTCTGATCTGTAACCATTTTCCTGAGGACGAATGTAATCAAATTCGAGATCGTTTACCTCGCCATGATATAAACCGACTAAGGATGCTGATTTTCTATCTGGGTAGTTTTCAAACGGCCCGCGACCATAATATTTGACCGCCTGATAGCTAGAAGGCATCTGAAATTTCAACCCAATGCGAGGCAGTTCACTTAGCGAATCATCACCTCTGAACTTGAATTGGACATTGACACTAAGTACACCGGTAGATGCGATAACATATTGGACGGATGCCGTTGAATTCACCTCTTTTAACTCTATCAATTGCGCCAACTCCACAGCCTTCTTCGACTGACGAACGATTTTGACTCCCTTGCCAACTTGATTGTCAGTCGCAAGACGCCAACTTTTAGCTCGAATAGGCAATTGATTGCCAAAATCATTATCTGTTGGTGCGCGCCAAAAATTCAGCTTAAGCGGTGCACTTAATAATTGCTGTCCATTAAGTTGGTAAGAGGTTAAGAATCCCTGCTCATCAAAAGACAGCCGAGCGTCCTTGGCGAGTATCTCTAGCACGCCCCCCATGTCCACAACCTGAAGATCGACAGAGCTATGATCATCACTCAATAGATTTGACTGCATGTTGTCGTTAGCACTTAACGGCAATTGCTCGACAGCAATCAAATGGCCTTTTGGAACCGCTAACGAAGCACTTTTAGTACGCACATAAAAGTTTATGAAATACTCAGCGCCAGCGTCCAACTTACCGATATTGTTCGGCAGGCTAAAACGGTGTTTTTCTTGAGGGGCGACATCTAAGTTTAATTTGCCCTCTTTGATAACCACCCCATCTTTGAGCAATGTCCAGTTTACAGAGAGCTCTTTAAGTGAGGTAAAGAACTGCTCGTTGAACACTTCAAACTCACCGTCTGATACTTGGCTAAAATGAACATCTTGATAGATTTTTTTTACTTCAAATAAGCCAGGGTGTGGTGTTCTATCTGGATTCACCAATCCATTAAGACAAAAATTTGCATCGTTATGGACATGTGAGGGTTCAAAATCACCACCATAAGCCCAAAACTCGTTACCTTCCTTGTCGCGCTTAATAAGTCCTTGATCAACCCAATCCCAGATAAAGCCGCCTTGCATCTGGCGTTCAGATCTGACCAAATCCCACAGCTCTTTCAGGTTCCCAGTGCTGTTGCCCATAGCATGGGCATATTCCGCCCAAATAAAGGGTCTGAATGGATCTTTTCCGAGAAAATCTCGTTTGATTTCCTCCATTGATGCATACATCCAACCAACAGCATCGGTGTGGTATTCGCTGAACCCTGAGCGCGGATTTTCAGCCTTTTCATAGAAGGCCAATCTGGAGTTATCTCTAAACTTCGTCCAGTGATAAGCATCCTTAAAATTAGGGCCATCACCCGCTTCATTCCCCATAGACCAAAAGATAATCGAAGGATGGTTTTTATCACGCTCCACCATTCTTTTGATGCGGTTCATGTGAACATCATGAAATTCAGGTTTATTCGCTGGGGTTTTATCAGGCTCAAAAGTAAAGCCGTGAGTTTCGATGTTGGCTTCATCTATAATATAAAGACCATATTTATCAGCTAGATGATAGAAATAAGGGTCATTCGGATAATGGGAAGTTCGAACTGCATTGATATTGTTCTGCTTCATCAGCTGCACGTCTAACAACATTGATTCACGCGAAACTACGTGGCCAGTGCGCTCATCATGTTCATGACGGTTAACCCCTTTAAATAAAATCGGTTGTCCGTTTACCAGCACTTGTTCATCTTCGAGTTCAATACGCCTAAATCCAATTTCTGTACCAATAAAATCCGACGGTTGACCATCTTGGTAATCAGTTTTAATTCGTAACTGATAGAGGTTCGGTGACTCAGCAGACCAAGTTTTAACGTTCGCGACATTAAAACTTTGCTTCACCGTTAGCTTTTGTCCCGCAGCTATCATCACGCTTCGTTGCTGAGAACTAACCAATTTACCATTTTGATCTAATATCTCTGTCGTTAAGGTCAGACTTTGAGGCGCTGGTTTACTATTGTTAGCCTCGATTTCCAACCCGAGAACGCCATCTTTGTAGTCATCAGATAGCGTCGTTTTAGCAAAAAAGTCGCTCACAAAAACTTGAGGTGTCGCGTATAGATATACGTCCCGTTCGATCCCACTGAGGCGCCAAAAATCTTGATCTTCGAGGTAACTGCCATCACTGAAGCGTATAACCTTAGCGGCCAACACGTTCTTACCAGCAGTTAAGTATTGGGAGATATCAAACTCAACAGGTGTTTTACTGCCTTCGCTGTACCCAACCTGATGGCCATTTATCCATAGATAGAACGCTGATTTAACCGCACCAAAATGCAAAACTACGCGTTTACCCTGCCATGCTTTATCGACATAGAAAGCCTGTCGGTAATGCCCTGTCGGATTGTCTTCCTTAGGCACAAAGGGTGGGTTCACCTCAAATGGATAATCAATATTGGTATAGATTGGATAGTCGTATCCATGCATCTGCCAATTACTCGGTACCGGGATGTTATCCCATTCACCGTCATTAAAGTCGGTGTTATAAAAATTGTCCGTATAGGTAAATGGATTTTTTGCCCACTTAAATTTCCATGTTCCATTTAGAGATTGAAAATAAGGCGATGTTTTGTAGTCGTCATTTACTAACTTTTGAGGTGAATCATATCGCATGAATGTGGCATGAGGAGGCAAGGTATTCACTTGGAATACGCTGAGATCTTCCCACTCTGGTCTATCTGCAATCTCAGCCTTTTCAGGAAGCGCAATTGCTTGATTCATCCAAGATCCGAATGTGAGCAATAGTGCCCCACATAAGAACTTCAACTGTATTTTTTCTGGCATAGGAAATGTCCTTTATCTCGATATGAGCTAAATCGATAAAAATTCAATCAGCCGGATAACATGAAGATTTAGCAAAATCGACCCAATAACGGTCTAAAAACAGGGTGTAATCATCGAGCCAAAAAACAGTAGCAGCACTAACCATTTCTTCAGCTCGATGATTTAAAGGGTTACTTAACTGCACCCGCCATAAGCGGGGTTTGGGCCATTAATGCTTTAATGGTGGCAAGCGGATCGGATGGAATAGACAACTTCACCTCCTCGGTACTTGATACCCACTCATTTTCCCAAGTGATGAGCTGTTGCTGAACAGCTTGCTCATCAAACGGTACGCCTGATACAGCAGATTGCTTTAATGCTGCTAAATAAATTTGCCACCGAGGAAGATAAAAACCTGCATACATCCCTTGCCATGCCTTAGATGCGTAATCTTTCAACTTAGGCCCGCCCCATACGGTGATCTGCTGTTTAGCATTACCGACATAGAGCAATTCTTCACTTGAAGACTCCGCATAGCTTCGAGCGTCATTAACCCAACTGTGAAGGGATTCTTGATGTAACCCCATGAGGTCATCCAAGGTCTTGGTTAATGTGGTAATTTTTGCGACTAATTGGTCACCCGCAGCGATATCTCGCTGTTGGTAGGCAAGCATAGCCCTCTGCAACGCTTTATCGATATGCTGCGATACAGAATGCTTGGTAAAATCAACGAGGTCGTACATGTAAAGTGATGATGACTTATTAGCTTCAGCAACACTCACTAGCAAATCAATTGCTTCATCAAGCGCTTTAAGATCACCTGGGTGTTCTTCAAAACGAAGCAACTCAATCGTTGGGCGTTTGAATAAAAGGTATGCCCCAGCAGAGCCTTCCCACCATCGTGTAGTCCAATACGGTGTTGAAAATACCGATTTATCCAACAGTGACCACGCGCGATCTACTTCTTCACTCTCAAAACCATAACGCGCTTTGGTGTAGGTAGGTAACCATGACGCAGTATTCTGAGTCGTGGCTTTCCAAGGAAGATCAAACATGTATTCGTAAGCAACGGAATCGCTATGAAGTCCTTCAGGGAAAACCCCGAAGCCTGTCAGTTGCCCAGCGTTGCTAGAGGCAAGCAGGTCTTTTACTTGTTGGCTGTAGAAGTCAAACGCGCCGTAAACGGGATCACTGCCACCGTAGTTGTGAATGAAACCGAAAATCCATGGCGTAGAGAAGAACCCATTTGCTCGTTGCCAAACATGAAAGCGGTCGTTACCAATATCATGGATCATCACCTTATCGGATGGCACATTACTCAAGAAGGCTTTGATTGACTCAAGATCCCAAAACTCTTCGTCGGCACCAAACATCCATCCCTGCATTACCCAAGTCGCATTAGGCACCACCTGGTGGATTGACTCATAGATACTCTTTCCATATGCCGCAAGGTCTTCCGCACGGTGATCTTTCGAAACTGGAGGCAACATTTCATTAAAAGAATCAGAGAGGTAATACTGCTGCTCACCATATTCAGCGTTATATAATTCAATGAATCGTTTAGCAATTTTGGCAAACAAAGGATCTGCAGGATCTAGCCAATATGTTTCCTGTTCAAATCCAGTCCATTTTGGCATCGCTGATATTTTTGCATCAGGAAACATCGACACAAACTTCTTAGGCACATAGCCACCAAAAGCGGGAACCACTGGGTGCATTCCAAGTGATTTCATTCGAGTAATAATCTGCTTTTGGAGTTGATGCTTTTTGTTAATCCAAGATTGAGGCAAAGGTCCTTTATGGCCTTCGATATTTCCCATCCGTTGCCATGGGGTGAAAGCTGGGCCAGAAAAGTAATGTTGGAGCTCTTCATCACTTACGCCGAATTCATTCCATAACTTTTGCCAAACATACTCTTGCCCTTCCATTGCAACAGGATTGTTGACCCCGTGAAGCGCCATCCAATCTAATTCTTTTTCCCAACGGTCCCAATTCCACCACGGCATGGTGTAACCATAGGCGCACACATTGAGATAGGCTCTTTGTAAGAAAAGAGATGTAACCTTTTCACCATGATAATCATCAAATTTTTCTGGAAGTGCTACACGGCTGCCTTCCCAGCTTACCGACATTGCACCGATGCTCCGCAAATACTGGTAAGCGCCATAACTTAACGCCGTTGGTACGTTTGCAGTAACCGTTAGTTCACCATTCAGTGCTGAAATCTGGTACCAATCCTGCTGCTGATCTTTAACTAAAACGAAATGGATATTGTTAAGAGGATGATGACTAATACGTTCAAAAACATCGCGTACCGATGCGATATCATCTGGAATTACAGAAATTTGTGAGGACTGACTTGTAGAAGATTGTTGAGGCTGAACAGAAGAAACCGAAGAAGATTGGTCACATGCGGCTAATAAAAACACGGACAAAAAAAGAGTCTTCAGAGCTAACGGTTTTAGCGGAAAATTACGCATCAAAGAGGCCCTCAAATATACACCAGTTACTATCTTTGGGTTTGTAGAAATAGCCAAGATTAAATAAGGGTCCACAGTCAGATGACGTACTGGGACCCTCTCTATTTAATGGCGGTTATTAGAACGAGTATGTTGCATTCAGATAGTAGCTACGGCCAATAACACTGGTCGTTTGCCATACATGAGCACTGTCTGAGCGAAATGCGGTTTCATCATTACCGGTAATGTTCAACGCACCTAAGCGAACACTGAGGTTATCAGTCGCATTCCAGCCCAATAACATATCGATCTGATTACGACCATCGACTACACGACCTTCCCGAGCAAAGAATGAGTCAGTGTTGTCTTGGACATATGGACTACGATGGTTCAAAGAAACTCGAGCACTAAAGGCTTCATTTTCCCAATACCCAGTTAAGTTCCAAGTTTGTTCAGATGAGTTTGTTAAGGTGTAACCTTCACTATCACCAACATAAATGCGAGTGTAGTTAGCACTGATACCGAAACCTTCTAGCGGCAAAAATTGGTCTAAACCTTGGTTCCAAGCGACTTCATAACCTTTAATGTTCAGCGTTGAATCATCGTTATAGGTGGTCATGATTTCATAGATGTTGCCAGAGGCATCTACACAGTTTTCACCGTTATTACTTAACGGTGTGCCGTTGTAATCAGCAGGACAGGTATATTCTGAAACTGTACCGTTACGGATCCCTTTCCAGAAACCACTGATAGTAAGTGAATCACCTTCTCCGTAGTACCATTCCCAGCCCAAATCCACTTGGTTCGCGGTCATCGCTTTCATATCGGGTTGTCCCAAATTAATCGCGTATGTACGAGTACCTTCCGAGTTAGCGCCAGAACTTTCAGACGCCGCGAGCTGGGTATCACCGGTGATGATAGGTCTAACAAGCACTTTTGCGGCAGCGAAGCGAATGAGCATCTCTTCATTCAACTCCATAGACACGTTTAAGCTAGGCAGGAAATTGCTGTAATCATAGCTTGTAGTGTACGAGCCCAAAACTTCGCGAATGTCTTCGTTGGTTGGGTGCTGCTCGCCGGTCAAGAATGTATTGAGATCTCGACTCGTTCTTTCATAACGACCACCCACGTTACCGCGGATCGGAAAATCACCGATTTCAGATTGGAAATCCAATTTTAGGTATGCAGACCAGATGTCGCGGTCTATTGAGTAGCTGCTCTGTGCGGCGAATAACGTTGGGATGGTAACGCCTTCGGCAACCAGTGCATCTTTATAAGCTTGGATATCTGGGATGGCCCAGCTATGAGGAATTGAGTATTGGTTATCTAAGAAACCTGAAACCATGCCATATGAGTCTTCAAATGGTGGTAAATCTTCGGGCGCTGCATCACCGATGGTGATCCGGTCAGTACGCCAAACATTTCGATCAAATGTTTCATGGCGGAATTTGCTGCCGAACGATACTGCACTGAAGAAACCGTCAAAGGTGCGTTTGATATCCAATTGAGCAGAGCTCTCTTTTGACTCCATGATACGAGTCGCACCGTTAGGATATTCGTTACGGATCAGATTTTCCTGAGCCCAAGTAGACGGATCACTGAGATCGGTTCCACCAAGTGACATGTAAACATCGTCAGGATTTGAAATATCGAGATCTGCTGAAAGGTAAGTCGCTAGAATGACAGCGTCTTCAACCTGGGTTGCTTTGCCCGTGGTATAGTTCAGTACGCCAGAAATAGTCCAGTTATCAAGTTCGTATTTGCCCTGTAGGGTATAGCCCTGACTTACGGCATCTTTATCTTCTAGCTGACGGTTGTTTTCAGCCCAAATATTTGAAGTCGAGACATTGGTAAAAACACCATCTGTGTCAGCACTATTGGCGAAGGTATAATCACGATCAAAGCCAAATACTAATTGGTTCAAATCTTGTTTGGTTTTGTCTTGAGCGTAAACAGCTGTGAACTTCCCTTCAAAGCTGTCTGTTGGACGCCACTGGAAGGCACCGTTATACAGGTAGCGCTTCGTCTCACGATCTATTCGACGGTCACGAGGACGGCGAGGCAACTCAGTACCATCTTCATTTTCAAACCAACGGTCAATCCAGAAGTTATCTACACGGTCATCTAACTCTTGATAACCAGCGTTCAAAAATACCCCCACAGTGCTATCAAGAAACTGATCAATGTAAGTGACGGTTCCTTTAGGGGTAACATCTCCCGTTGGAGAAAATTCAGAATATTGCCCTTTTGCAGACACTAACAGTTTACGCTCATCATAAGAGAGAGGATTAGCCGTATCGATATTGATGGTACCGGACAAGCCACCTGCGTCCATATCTGCTGTTGGCGATTTTACTACCGAAATATTTGATGCTAATTCAGATTGAATGATGTCGAAACGAAAGCCGCTAGTGAAGTCTGCGCTGTTAAAACTCTGCCCGTTTACGGTTGTACGAGCGTACTGAGCCCCTAAACCACGAACACTGATGGTAGAACCGCGACCGTTAACGTTAGAGATCTGCACACCAGGAATACGTTGAATCGCTTCAGCAATGTTTTCTGTTGGAAATTTACCAATGTCCTCAGACGTAATGACATCCGCTACGCGGTCATCTTCTCGTTTTAAATCGGCAGCGGCAGCTAAGCTCGCTCGATATGTAACCGCGATACGTTCAATTTGTTCTTCTGCTGCGGGTTCATTGGCCTCTTCTGCATAAGCAAACGGCATAACACCTAATGCGCATAGAACCGCACTAGCAAGGATTGTGTGCTTGGGGGGAGCAAATTTTAATAGCTTAGTCATACGTCCTACCTGCCTTACGAGAATTGTTTTGTTAACGAATCAACCACTGTCGAGATAGCTGAAAATGCAATATCTGTTTTGTTGTTAAGGTGAATTTTTCACCATTGCATCCTGACGCTAACATTTCGATGTCAACGTTGTCAATTTAGATTGTGAAAAAATTGTGTAGATTCTTTACGGCATGTTTGAGACTTCGTTGCAAATGATGAGCACTGCTGGGCATTAGCAGGCTAAAACAGGTAAACGAAACAAATTTTATGCGGTTAGGGCTTTTGCGGCAGAATCTCTAATTAATAATTTCGGACAAAAACCTACTGACTCAACGGCTTTTTCATCCTGCATCATTGAAATTACCAGTGAAGCAGCACTCGCTGCTATGTTGAAATTCGGTTGATCTATCGTTGTCAGATGCGGCCATGTCTGCACCGAGAACGGGCTGTTCTCAAACCCTACGATAGAAATATCTTCAGGTACTCTCAGATTTTTTAATCTCGCCATAAAGACCGCGCCCGCGGCAATTTCATCGTTACAGGCAAAGATTGCAGTGGGCGACGTGGTTTGATTTTCAAGCAAATCTTTGGTCATATTCATACCTGATTCAAAAGTGAATTCACCTTGTAAAATCAGGTTCTTATCAACAGCAACACCCGCTTTTTCATGTGCTAGTTGATAGCCTTGCAAACGTCCTCGGCTGGACTCGTGCTCAGGATTGTAACCAAGGAATGCGATGCGTTTGTGTCCCAATGAAATCAGGTATTGGCTAATTTCTTCGCCAGCAGCCTTGTCATCGACATAAATCACCGGCGCAAGCTCATCAGGCTCTTCACTGCCCGACAGAATTCTCACAACCTTCGCACCTTGGTTAATCAGAAAAGACACCAAGGCTCGGTTTTCAGAAAGTGGAGGCGTTAAAATGACACCGCCAATTTGATTTGAACCGATCATCGCAGCTAATTCTTTACCAACATCTTCTGCTTTCGAATTGGTTGGTCTAATAACAAGTTCAAAACCTTGCTTCCTACACTCAGAAATAATGCCGTTTTGCATTTGGATCACATAATGGCTGTTCGGATTATCATAAACAAAAGCCAGTGAAAACGGCGACTTACGCATAATTCTAGCAGTGTGATTAGGCTGATAATTAAGCTTTTTAATGCAATCGTTTACTTTTTCTCGGACAGCATCACTGACACTAGCTTCGTTGTTTACGACGCGAGAAACGGTTTTAAAAGAAACGCCGGCTAGTTTTGCCACGTCTTTTATAGTCGGCTTTTTCGTGCTTAATGCCATGATTTTTATGTACCTATTGCTGATATTTGGCCAGCATACGGTGAATATCGCCCCTCCGCAACTCAGCCAAATCACTTATGAACGTTATTTCCATTAGAGTTTAACTTTACCACCTCTGTATTGACAACGTTGACATATTGCCATTATGTTAATGGGAAATGGTTAAAAAGAAATCATCAATATGACTGTTCAAAATACAAAAAAGCGCCTGATGGCTTTAGACATTTTCCGAGGGCTAACCATGATGGCGATGATTATCGTCAATAGCCCAGATACCTTTGGAGAGTTATCTCACGCCTATTGGATTGGGGTTAATTTTGCTGACTTGATCTTCCCCTTCTTCATTTTGATTGTCGGCGTATCCATCAGCCTAGGATTCAGAAATGTCGACAAACAGAATTTAGCGCCAGTCACCCAAAAAATCCTAAAACGTACCGTCATCATGTTTGCCATAGGCATGGTTGTGAACCTGTTTTATACCCATTTTGAACAAATCCGCGTACTTGGCGTTTTGCAACGAATTGCGTTGGTCTACTGTGCCTGCTGCTTCTTAACAATCTATTGCAGCACCAGACAATTAGTAAAACTTGGGGCGGCCATTCTATTCACGTATTGGATTTTTATTTTGATCGTTCCAGCACCCGGTCTTGAAGCAGGTCAATTAGAGCGAGGCAAAAACATCATTAACTGGTTCGATCAATTTATGCCTGGAATGTTGTGGCGAGGCGACTGGGATCCTGAAGGACTTCTCAGCACATTCCCAGCAATTGTCACTGGGATCATTGGCGTTCTGATGGGACGGATTGTGATGAGCAAAGAATCACTCACTCACCAAGTTATGCAACTTTTCCTTTTAGGCTTCGGATTGTTTTGCCTAGGGTGTATTTGGAGCTTGGCATTCCCAATGATTAAGCAAATATGGAGCAGCACATTTGTACTCGTCACAGGTGGGCTTGGTGCAATGAGTCTCGCCGCCATTGTTTGGTACACCGACATGCGAAGCTTTCGTTGGGGCACTTACCTTCCCCTAGTGTTCGGAGCAAATGCAATCTCCGCCTACGTTATCCATGTTGTTATAGAAAAAATCTTGGACTGGAAAATCGGCAATCAGTCTGTTCACGACAGTTATGTGGCAGCAATGTCATCGGCCGGATTCAGTGAGATAACGAGTATTACACTGTGGGTCATCGTGTTCTTTGCTGTATGCACAGTTCCTGTGTGGTGGCTATATCACAAAAAAATCTTCATCAAGATCTAATGGCGAGCTGTAAACGAATTCAATTTAAGTACCGATGTAGGTGCAAAGATAGTAAGGGTTGTTGATGAAGTACGAACTATACCTCGGCATCGATGGTGGTGGCAGTAAGTGTAAAGCTAGGTTAGAGCTAGAGAACGGTGAACTCCTTGGTGAAGGTGTTTCTGGCCCAGCTAACCCAGTTCACAATTCAGAATTGGCGTTTCAATCGATTGTAGAAGCAAGTGTCATTGCCCTAACGAATGCAGGCTTCTCTCCAGATGTATTAGGACGAGTAAACACGGTAATGGGACTTGCGGGCGTAAACATCCCTAAATACCACGCAATTGTAGAAGCTTGGAAGCATCCGTTTGGAAATTGCCTGATCACTACGGACCTGCATATCGCTTGTCTTGGCGCTCACGCGGGAAGTGAGGGAGCCATTGTTATCACCGGAACTGGCAGCTCAGCCTTTACGAGCATCAACGGCGTACAAACGATGCTGGGTGGACATGGTTTTCCACTTGGCGATAAAGCGGGTGGCGCTTGGTTAGGTTGGAAAGCATTGTCAGCCGTGTTGGACGGATTTGATGGATTAATGTCGCGAAACGACCTGTTTGAGCGTGTTTGCAATCAGCTGCAAATATCTTCAAGCAATGAACTTGTGACTCAAGCCTTACATTTTTTACCGCGAGATTACGCTGCAATCGCACCTTTGGTGCTTGATGCTGCGAAGGCGGGGGATGAAATTGCCATCAGCATCATGAATGAAGGAGCTCATTACCTTCAATCATTGCTCAACCGATTACATGAACTTCAACCAAAACGGATATCCGTCATCGGCGGCTTAGCGAGCCGTTGGTTAGATTGGCTTCCAAGTGAAACCAAAAGTTTTCTTAATTCGCCACTTTGTTCACCTGAATACGGAGCGGTCGCTCTGGCGAAACAGCAGTTTAAGGATCCCCAATGAGTCAGTCAAAAACTAGAATGGCAGTTGAAGCAAGCGAAACGCCGAACGTCGTTAGATTGCAGCAAACAAAAAACAACGATCAATACCAAGTGATTGCCGAACATATCAGCCGTTGGCAACCAGAATTCGTATACATGATTGGTCGTGGAACATCTGATCACGCTGGGGTATTCGCAAAATACCTTATCGAAACAGAATTAGGTTTACCGGTTTGCCATGCGGCACCGTCAGTAAACAGTGTGTTTGGTAAGCAACTTAATCTCAGAAAGGCCCTCGTGATTGTAATTTCGCAATCAGGTAAGAGCCCAGACATCATTGCTCAAACTCAAATGGCAAAGGCAGCAGGAGCACTGTGTATCGCATTAGTCAACGATGTGTCACCTAAGCTGATGGAGCTTGTCGATTATTTTGTACCACTGCATGCTGGTCCAGAACTGGCTGTAGCCGCGACCAAAAGTTATTTAGCAACATTAAGCGCCCTACTTTCAATTGTGGCGTATACCAAAAAAGACAATGAGCTGAAAAATGCGCTCACCGACCTTCCTCAACTGCTCACAGAAACAATTGCTCGTGCGCCACAGTTATCCGCAGACGAAATTGCCAAGCTGGAGCGCTGTGTTGTGCTGGGAAGAGGATTTGGCTACGCCATTGCAAGAGAGGTCGCTTTGAAGATGAAAGAAGTTTGTCGAGTACAAGCTGAAGCCTTTAGTAGCGCTGAGTTTTTACACGGACCGATTTCACTTCTCAATCGTGGATTAACGCTGTTAGATATTTCCATTCCCGATGCTACGACCCCCTACCATGTCGCACAAATTGAGGAAGTCAAACAGCGCGGTGGCCATGTTATGCCAATGAGCTGGTCATTTGATCGAATACCTCCGTTACTCGTCCCCCTTCTGATTATGCAGCGATTCTATTTAGATATTGAGCTCGCAGCAGCGGCAATGGGGTTAGATCCTGATAAACCTCAGGGACTAAAAAAAGTAACCGAGACTGTATAGGACAATTATGGAACGCTACGTTGTTGAACGACTATTCGATGGAGAGAACGTACATAAGGATGTACTTCTCACTGTTGAAAATGGTGTCATCTCATCTCTCAGCACCAATATTGGTGCCGATGATACCCAATACTTATCGGGTACCTTAGTGCCTGGATTTATTGATATTCAAGTCAACGGTGGCGGAGGTGTTCAGTTTAATCAAGCGCCTTCGGTTGAGGCATTACACACGATCGTAAAAGCTCACCGTGACCACGGTACAACGTCGATGCTCCCAACCATCATTACCGACAGTTTTGATGTGATGGAAAAAGGCGCGAATGCTGTTGCGGAATATCGTAAACAGTATCCTCACGCAGTAGTAGGGGTTCACTTTGAAGGTCCTCACCTCAGTATTGCGAAAAAAGGGATGCACAATCCAGAATGTATTCGACAAATTGAAGAGCGAGATTTTGCGCTGTTCTGTCGTAAAGATTTAGGCAAAGTACTACTGACTGTAGCACCGGAATCAGTGTCACCCGAGATGATTAAGCGGCTAACTGACGCTGGCGTCATTGTGAGTCTTGGACACACTAATGCTACCGCAGAGATGTGCCAAGAATCGTTTCAGGCGGGCGCAACCGGTGTGACTCACCTTTACAACGCCATGTCGCAACTAACAGGTAGAAGTCCAGGCCTAGTCGGTACCGCCCTACTTAATGAAGATGTGTATTGCGGACTCATTGTTGATCATATTCATGTGCATCCGATGAACAGCAAGCTTGCAATTAAAAGCAAGGGACCAAATCGCACCATGTTGATCACCGATGCAATGGCCCCTGTTGGCAGCAATATTGACCATTTTTTCTACCAAGGCATCAAAGTTTTTCGTGATAGTTATAAATTGACGCTGGCTGACGGAACCATTGCCGGCTCGGTTTTATCGATGATAGAAGCGGTTCAAAACACCCATTTTGATTTAAATATCGATTTGTTAGAAACCGTTCAAATGGCATCACTGACACCCGCCCGTTTCTTAGGAATATCTGAAAGCATTGGTCAATTAAAGGAAGGTTGTATCGCTAACATGCTGTTACTCAATGATGATTTGACTATTCAGCAAATATGGCAACATGGGAAACCAAAAAAGTAACAACAATAACAAGACGCTTTAAGGAAAGATTATGACGGCAATCACTCAAGATGCACCCAAAAGTGCCACGTGGCTCCCTATGGTTATCATAGGCACTCTATTTTTCGTGTTCGGATTTGTCACATGGCTTAATGGTGCACTGATTCCATTTTTACAAATTGTCTGTGAATTAACCGGAACAGAAGCGATGCTAATCGCCTTTAGCTTCTATATCGCCTACGTTGTCATGGCCCTGCCGATGTCTTACGTGCTTAATCGCACTGGATATCGAAATGCAATGACACTCGGTCTGATGCTCATTGCACTTGGCTGTATGCTTTTTGCTCCGGCGGCTGAATCAAGACAGTTTTTATTGTTTATTGTCGCTCAATTTATTGTGGGCTCAGGCCTCACAATCCTACAAACAGCGTCTAATCCTTATCTCGTGAAGATTGGTCCATCCGAGACGGCAGCGGCTCGCATCTCTATCATGGGGCTGTTAAACAAAGGCGCGGGTTGGGCTGCACCACAAATTTTCGCAGTGCTCGTTATGGGCGAATTTGCAGGGATCACAACGCAGAGCATCAACGCGTTACCGGCAGCAGAGAAAGCAATTCAAATTCAAGCATTAGCCGATAGTTTGGTATACCCATACATCGGAATGGCCATTGCGCTAGTCGTATTAGCAATAGGTTTACGGTACTCAGGTTTACCTGAAATCGACCTTGCCGAAGAAGATAAAGCGCTTAACAACACAGGGAAAGACAAGTCATCAGTTTTGCATTTCCCTCACTTAGTCCTTGGTGTTGTCACGCTATTTTGCTACGTCGGTGTCGAAGTTATTGCCGGTGATACGATTGGCTTAGCGGGCTCTCATCTGGGAGTAGAAGGCGCAATGTCCTTAACCTCATACACCATGTTCTTCATGGTGATTGGTTACACATTGGGCCTAATCCTCATCCCTCGAGTGTTAACCCAAAGACAGCTACTGGCCTTATCTGCCAGTTTAGGTGTTGTGCTCGCACTACTCATTCCGATGACCAATGCTCAAAGCTATCAAATCGCTAATATTCTTTGGGGCTGGATGGGAATTACAACCATTCCAGATCCTATCGCCTGTATTGCACTGCTGGGGTTGGCTAACGCCATCGTGTGGCCAGCAGTTTGGCCACTGGCACTGGAAGGTCTTGGCCATTTTACCGCGAAAGGTTCAGCTTTACTCATCATGGGGATCGCAGGGGGTGCAATTCTGCCGCTTATATTTGGTCTCTGCAGTGATCAGTTCGGTATCCAAAATGCGTATTTGATGACGATACCATGCTACGGATTCATCCTATTCTACGCGTTGAAAGGTAGCCAAATTAAGCATTGGTAAGCAGTTTAAGTTTTGCCCCGAATGTATTGAGTAAATAAGTTGCAAGGTAATAACACGTATGGCTTCAACCTCAGCCTGCGCCCCCCTCCCTAACGTTTGCAACTTATTTGTTCCACTTGATACTGTCCTGTGAAGGTTCGGGGCGTTTTACAGCCCTCTAGATAATTATCCTAAAGTCCAGATTCCGTCCCCCTGAGTTTATGCATTTAAGTCATTTAGTGGATACTAAACTGAATCACATCGACAACATCGTCATATTGATTGTTAATTTTTATAGGTCTTGCGTAAATTTTCATAAAAGATAAAAAAATCCCCGCCAATTAGATTGGCGAGGATTCTCATTTTATCTAAAACTCCGTCAATTTCTACGACATAACGGCATTAGAGCAATCTTCTCATTACAGTATTCTAAGCAGACTTTAACCGCCTTACTTACGTTTAGTATATTGCTGGTCAATCCAGGTTTGATAGGCACCGCTTTTTACGTTGTCTACCCAAGATTGGTTATCCAAATACCAACGCACGGTTTTGCGCACACCGGTTTCAAAGGTTTCTGCTGGCTTAAAGCCAAGTTCCCGTTCGATTTTAGAGCAATCAATCGCATAACGGCGATCATGCCCTGCACGATCTTTTACATAGGTGATTAGCGAATTGGCAGGTTTACCTTGGGCACAAGGCGATTGCGGATAACGCTCTGCCAATGACGCATCGGCAGCAAACTCGCCATCCATCAACTCACACAGCAAATTGACAATATCGATGTTCTGCCATTCATTCACGCCGCCAATGTTATAGGTTTCGCCAGTGACACCTTTTTGCAGCACCAGCTCAATACCACGGCAGTGATCCTCTACGAACAGCCAATCACGTATCTGCTTACCATCACCATAAATTGGCAATGGCTTACCTTCAAGGATGTTAGTCAAACATAGCGGAATCAACTTTTCAGGAAAATGATAATAACCGTAGTTGTTGGAACAATTACTGGTAGTGACATTCAAGCCATAGGTGTGGTGATAGGCGCGCACCAAATGATCTGACGCCGCTTTGGAAGCGGAATACGGCGAATTCGGCGCATACTGAGTTTGCTCAGTAAACGCCGGATCATTGGCCCCCAAAGTCCCGTAGACTTCATCGGTCGACACATGATGAAAACGGTGTGGCAATGGATTAGCAGGATCGGCTAACCACACGCTACGCGCTGCCTTCAGCAGGCTGTGAGTGCCAATAATATTGGTTTCAACAAAGGCATCCGGCCCAGTAATTGAACGGTCAACATGCGACTCAGCAGCAAAATGCACTAAGGTGTCAATCTGCTCTTCGCGCAGCAGCAGTTCAACCAGTTCGGTGTTACCGATGTTGCCTTTCACAAACCGGAAATTCGGCTTATCCATCAGCGGCATCAGCGTTTCGAGGTTGCCCGCATAAGTTAATGCATCGAGCACCACCACACGGTCATCAGCATGCTGTGACAACCAGTAATGCACAAAGTTAGCGCCGATAAAGCCAGCAGCACCGGTGACAAGTAATCTTTTCATCGGAATAATCCTAATTGCTTAATTTAAAAAGTAACCGCATCTTTCAGCCATTTAGCGTCAGCATCTTTCGCTGACAATGATGGCAGCTCACCGTTGACCAATGGCCAGTTGATAGCAAGATCGGGATCATCCCAACGTACTGAGTGTTCCGCATTTGGGTTGTAGTAATCGGTACAACGATAAACAAACTCAGCAGTTTCTGTGGTTACATAAAAACCGTGGGCAAAGCCTTCAGGCACCCACAATTGACGCTTGTTTTCAGCGGAGAGTAATACACCAACCCATTGACCAAAGGTAGGTGATGATTTACGCATATCCACAGCAACATCAAACACTTCGCCACTCACTACGCGCACTAACTTTCCTTGAGTATTTTCAGTTTGATAGTGCAAGCCGCGCAAAATACCTTGGCGTGATTTGGAATGGTTATCTTGAATAAAACGACGTTCGCAAACTTGCTCGTTGAACCAAGTTTCACGCCAAGTTTCCATGAAAAAACCACGTTCATCGCCAAATACTTGCGGTTCAATAATTTTTACTTCAGCAATCGCTGTATCAATAACTTTCATTAGCTGTTACTCAAAACTTTTCTTTCAAAATACGCATTAAATATGCACCGTAACCACTTTTAATCAGCGGTTTAGCAAGTTCGGTCAGCTGTTCTGCGTTGATGAATCCCATGCGATAGGCAGTTTCTTCCGGTGAGGCCACTTTCTGCCCTTGGCGTTTCTCAAGGACACGGATAAAAATCGCCGCATCTAACAGTGAGTCATGGGTGCCAGTATCTAACCAAGCGGAACCACGGCTCATACGCTCCACCCGCAATTTGCCACGTTGCAAATAGATGTTGTTGACATCAGTGATTTCTAACTCACCACGGTGGGATGGCTTTACTTGCTTAGCAATTTCAACGACGTCGTTATCGTAGAAATACAACCCAGTCACCGCGTAATTCGATTTCGGTTCGAGCGGCTTCTCTTCAATAGAAATCGCGTTGCCGTCTTTATCAAAATCAACCACGCCATAACGCTCAGGGTCTTGCACATAGTACCCAAATACTGTGGCACCATCAGGCTGATTGGCGGCAGCTTGCAACGTTTTGCTAAAGCCGTGGCCATAAAAAATATTGTCGCCGAGTACCAAACACACCGAATCGGTACCAATAAACTCTTCACCGATGATAAACGCTTGCGCTAAGCCATCTGGACTTGGTTGAATGGCATATTCAATGCGAATGCCCCACTGGCTACCATCACCAAGAATGCGCTGATAGGTATCTTGGTCGTTAGGTGTACTAATAATTAGCACTTCACGAATCCCCGCCAACATCAATGTGGTGAGCGGGTAGTAGATCATCGGTTTGTCATACACGGGCAACAACTGTTTGTTGACGCCAATAGTTGCAGGATGTAAACGGGTGCCACTGCCGCCTGCTAAAATAATGCCTTTCATATTATTCTCTGTTTCGATAGGTCAGATGGGTTATTGAGGTAAATATTGCTGCAAATTTGCTAATGCACGCTGCCAATTGCTCGGTTCAATGCCAAACACCTGTTGGATTTTATGGCAATCTAAACGTGAATTAGCTGGGCGTCTGGCGGGTGTAGGGTATTCACTAGTACTGATAGCGTTAACCGTAGGCACCTTGTCCAACAAGGTTAACTCCGCCGCTTTGCTAAAAATGGCCTCAGCAAAGCCGTGCCAGCTAACATGTGGTGCACCGGAAAAGTGATACACGCCCCAAGCACTAAACTCAGGCTTCAACGCCTGGGCAGCCATGGTTAACAATGCATCAGCAATATCACCAGCGTAAGTCGGACCACCGAACTGATCGGCCACCACATTTAAGCTAGCGCGCATACTGCCGACCCGCAGCATGGTTTTAACAAAGTTATTGCCATGCTCACCAAATACCCACGCGGTGCGTAAAATGAGGTGCTTAGCGCAATGCTGCGCGACCGCCAACTCACCCGCTAATTTAGACGCGCCATACACCCCTTGCGGTGCCACGGGATCGGTTTCTAGGTAGATGCCTGCTTTATCACCAGCAAACACATAATCGGTAGAAATATGCAGCAGTAGCGCATTACAAGCACTAGCGGCCTCAGCAAGATACTGTGGGCCGTCGCGGTTAATGGCATAAGAGGCTTCTAACTCAGTTTCTGCTTTATCTACCGCCGTATGCGCGGCCGCATTGATTATCACATTCGGTTGAAACTGCGTTGAGGCTTGCAATACAGCAGCACGGTCAGTAATATCCAATTCATTTCGATCTACTGCCAGCACCTGCCAGCCCAAACGCTCCGCGCGTTGCTGCAAGCTCGTACCAACTTGACCGTTGGCACCAGTCACCATCAACTTAACTGTCATATAACTCCCTAAAAAATAAAGGCTACCCTATTCACGGTAGCCTCTTATAATCTTGTTGCTAAACCTGTTAACTAATACGCGCCATCACGATGTAGTACAACACCCACTGTCTTAAACAAAATGGCAATGTCATACCAGAGTGACCAGTTTTTCACATACCAACCATCAAGGTACACCCGCGTTGCATAATCCACATCGTTACGGCCACTGACTTGCCATAAACCACTCATGCCGGGTTTTGCCATGCGATAGTATTCAGCATCATCCCCGTAACGTTCGAGTTCGACATCCACCACAGGCCGCGGGCCGACCAAGCTCATTTCGCCTTTTAACACGTTCCACAGTTGTGGCAGTTCATCCAAACTGGTCTTACGCAGAAAATGTCCGATGGGTGTAATGCGAGGATCATTTTTCAGTTTAAAGTCTTTAAACCATTCTGCCCGCGCTTGAGGGTCGTTAGCCAAAAGCTGCTCTAACACTTCTTTTGAGTTACTCACCATAGAACGGAACTTTAAACACTTAAACTTACGCCCGTGTTGGCCAACGCGCTCATGACCATATATTGGCGACCCACCATCACGAGATGCCTTCCAAGCGATAAATCCTAGAAATGGAGAAAGTACCAAGATCAGTAGTGAGGACACAACAATGTCAAAAGTACGTTTTAGAAACCTTGAAGAAAAACGCGCCAAGTTGTTGTGCACGCGCAACATCAATAGTTCGTGGCTAAAAAAGTGCGACATATCTGTACCGTATAGCGGCACGCCACGCAAAGTAGGAATTATAGATATATTTCTCATTCCCTTTGCTGATAAATATCTTAACCAATTATCTCGAAGTTCCGCTTGCTCATACTCAAAAGCTAGGAAAAGCTTAGTTTTTTTATAGTTAAGAATTACGTCCTCCATTGCAATATTTAACAATGGAATACCTTCAATTGGTGACTTTTTGCAACTTTCGTTAGGCGCAATAAAGCCTGCAACTTCAAATCCCATCAAAGCTTCACTCTTGATAGCCTTATACGCATCAGAAGCATTCACACCGCACCCAACAATAAAACTGGGAAATTGCCAAAATCCAGCTTTACGCAACCCCATCTTTGTTGAATATCTGAGAATAGGAACGAGAATTAGGCATAAGCACCAAAGCACCAACCATTGTTCGCGAGAAAAATCCCATTTTGACAAAGCAACCATTGCCAAATCAGCCACTGCCATCGCCAAAATTAGCTGTAAACACTCCTTTAATTCACTCCAAAAGGGTTTACGGTATGTATAATGACGAAGTTTTGTCCATGACCATAACAGCCCCAAAAGAACAATAACGGTATAGCTCCACACTCTTGCGGCTCCGTTATCATTTGAAGATTGCACTAATAATTCACTGGACGTGAATACATTTTCTCCGATTACGAAAAACACTAATGCAAACGATATCGTAAATGCAAAGATGTCTGAAAGAAGTAAACTTGCTTTGTTTATCATTGGAGAAAAAGTCCGAGAAGATACACGAACAGCCATGTCAAGTTGAGATATATCCATATCTATTATCCATAATCTTAAATTGCACAGTGGGTAACATTGCGCACTAGTGTCAGTGATTATAGGGATTATTAAATTACCTTTAAATAGGTAGACTAATAATATCTAAACGAAGAAACTATTCTAAAAAAGCGCAGCGTGAGATATGGCGGTTAAAACCTTATTAACCAAAAACTTAGCATCATGCTCACTTTCTGCCTCAGCATAACAACGCAGTTCTGGTGCATTGCCGGAAGGTCGCAAATGTACCACAGTGCCATTAGACAAACTCAGGCGTAAGCCATCAGTGGTATTTACCGCCGACACACTAACCTCAGTCAACCCCAACGACTGCAGCAATGCGCTTGGATCAGCTTCACCTTTTGCCAGCAACGCCATGCTGCGTTCACGGGCAAAATCTTTAATGCGATCTGAGCCGGTATAACGCGCGGGTAACGCAGCGACCAAGGCTGACAACCGACTGCCGTTGGTAGCCGAGAGCACCATCAACGCCGGCAATAACGCATCACGTGTTGGCAATGCGGCTAACGCCCTACCCTGCCAAACGATGTCGCTACCCAAGAGGAAACCGCCGTTAGCCTCAAAGCCAGCAACATTGGCATATTGCTGCTGCAACTGGGCAAATTCAGCAATCACGTAAGGCGAACCGATACGCGTTAACACCACATGGTTAAAATAGCCACAGGTCTGAATGCTGGAATTACAACTGACAGGCACCGCTAATGCGTCGATCTCTAATGCTTTAGCACACAGCAACCCCAGAATATCACCCCGCAGCCACTGGCCCTGCTCATCCGCCACTAACGGCCGATCGCCATCACCATCTGTCGAAAAAATCGCATCAAACTGATACTGCTGTGACCAAGCTAATGCTTTGGCCTTGTCTTCAGCGCTAACCGCTTCGGTATCAATCGGCACAAACTCATTGCTACGTTCAAGGGCAACCACTTCCGCCCCAAGTGCCGCGAACAACGGCCCGTACAAATCACGGCCGGCACTGGAATGCTCATAAATACCAATGCACTTGCCCACTAATAAATCCGCCGGGAATAGACTTAAGTAACGCTCGGTATAAGCGCTGGCTGCAGCGGAGCTGGCCGGCACAGACACCGTCGCCCCATTAAATTCAAACTCAACATTAGCGGCTAAAATCGCCTGCTCATCCGCTTTGGTGATTTCACCATCAGGGCGATAAAACTTCAGCCCGTTGCGATCGAACGGAATATGGCTACCCGTCACCATGATGCACGGCATCTGGTCTTGCATCGCTTTGTAGGCCAGCGCAGGTGTTGGCACCACACCATAATAAATGGGTGTGATGCCAGCATCGGTCAACGCTTGCATACATGCTTGCGCCATTGCAGGGCTGCTCGGCCGATTATCAATAGCAATAGCTATATCGGTAACAGCAAATTCGGCCTTTAATGCAGCGACAAATGCATGAGTAAACGCTGCACAAACCTCTGGAGTAAAATCTACCACTAAACCGCGTGCGCCACTGGTACCGAAAGCGATACCTGACTCACTGATTACGACTTGGCTATTAAAACTTGCCATAAACTTAGCCCTCAACTCGGCCATAGCGGTCTTCAAAGCGGACGATATCGTCTTCACCTAAATAGGAGCCTGATTGCACCTCAATCAGTTCCAACGGCAATTTACCTGGGTTTTCTAACGCATGAATAATGCCGATAGGAATATAGGTAGATTCGTTTTCCGTCACGAGGAAAGTGCTATCGCCGTTAGTGACTTTGGCGGTACCCGATACCACAATCCAGTGCTCCGCACGGTGGTGATGCATTTGAATAGACAACTTCTCGCCCGGCTTAACGGTAATGCGCTTTACCTGATAACGTTCGCCCATATCAATAGAGTCATACTTGCCCCATGGACGATACACTTCACGGTGAATACGATGCTCAGTGCGACCATCTGCTTTGAGCTGTTGCACCACTTTTTTAACGTCTTGCACATTATTTTTGTGTGCAACTAACAACGCATCTTTGGTTTGTACTACCACTAAGTTGTCAACGCCCACCAAACTGACTAAGCCAGTTTCGGCAAACACATAGTTGTTAGCGCTATCAAAGGACATTACATCGCCTTTGTTGACGTTGCCCTGTTCGTCTTTAGGTGAGATTTCCCACAATGAAGACCAAGAACCCACATCAGACCAACCTGCGTCCATCGGCACTACCACAGCGTCCGCAGTTTTTTCCATCACCGCGTAGTCGATAGATTCGCTTGGGCAAGCCAAAAACGCCGCTTTGTTCACACGAACAAAATCTAAATCTGGATCGACCGTACCGACCGCTTTCTCACAGGAGGCATAAATATCGGGACGATAGGCTTTCAGCTCTTCCAGGTAGCGCTTAGCGCTAAAGAGGAACATACCACTGTTCCAGTAATACTCACCGGACGCCAAATAAGCGCTAGCAGTAGCAAGATCTGGCTTTTCAACAAACTGTGCGACCGAAAATGAAGAACCTTGCACAGCGCCACGTTTGATATAACCATACCCGGTTTCTGGAGCAGTTGGCACAATACCAAAAGTAACTAGCTTGCCCGCTTCGGCATGTGTCACGGCTACTTGCACAGAGTTAGTAAAAGATGACTCATCACGGATCACGTGATCGGCAGCGAGCACCAACAGCAACGGTTCACTTCCGTCAATAGCTGCTTGCAATGCAGTAAATGCAGCAAGCGCGATCGCTGGCGCCGTGTTGCGCCCGGCGGGTTCTAGAATAATGTTGCTAGCTAACTTACCCTGCTGGCGTAACTGCTCGGCCACTAAAAAACGGTGGTCTTCATTACAAATCAACAATGGCGCCCCACAACTTAACTCGCCTAAACGGCTAATAGTGGCTTGCAACATGGTTAGCTCACCATCAACATTCAAAAATTGTTTAGGAAAAAGCTCACGGGACAAAGGCCACAAGCGGCTTCCGGTGCCGCCAGCCATAATAACAGGGGTAATCATCGTTGCTCCAAATTCTTAATTAAACTAACCCACTTAGATCTAATCACTTCCATACGGAAATTGAGACTAAAATACTGATATGCATTTAGCGATATATTATCACGAAAACTCAAATCGTTAGCCAAACGCATAACTTGCTCAAAATACTCTTCAGGTGTGCCCGCCAAAAGTATATCTCGATTATTGTTGACATCTAAACCTTCTATCCCCTTTTGATTAGTAACCACTGGAAGGCCTAAAGAGAAAGATTCAACAATTTTTGTTTTTATTCCTGTACCTGAAACAATTGGGCTGAGCAAACAAACTGAATCTGCTACAGCCTCATGTAAATCGTCGACGAATCCTAAAAAATTAACATTAGACAAATTATAACGAGCCTTAAAATCATCAGAAGTCCGACCAATTAAATCTAAAGTTAGAACAACCCCATTCTGGATAAACACAGGAAATATCTGATTAACTATATAATCAACAGACTGTTGATTGGGGAAATAATCAAAATTACCAATTAAACTTACACGCACTGAAGAAACTTTTGAATCAGTGTTTTCTATTAAACAAGAAAATCTTGACACTCGCCTGGAATAATCAGGCACAGACATAGCTATATCTGTAACATCTAAGTTGGCCATTTCAGAGAGCATCTTAGATTCAACGGGAGAAACAATAACACGACCATCGAATTTACTGGCATAAAACAACTCGCGTTTTCGAATCCTAGCCGACTCAAATTTAAGAACAGCCCTAATGATAAGAGGGATGAAATATAAAACAACCCTAGGCAACTTACTCTTATAAAAGCCTAAAACATCAACAGCACCACCACTTTTATAAAGATTCTCGTAGCGCAGTGAATAAATATCATCATAATCTAGAACTGAAATCGCGCCAGAAAAACCATTAACCAGCAAATAAGTTGCCATTCTAACACTATCAACATATACAACATCGATATCTGAATTTAAATGGGAGTTGATAATACGCTGTGCTTTGTAAGAATAGAACAATGCCTCATTCAGAGACCAACGTTCTAGAAGCACTTTAAAAAAAAGATTTTTAAATAACTCCAAAAAACTGGGCTTTGGTAGCGTAACAAATTTTTGCTGACTATCTTGGCAAATCTTACATTTATCGGTATCAGAAAAAGCCAATACAACGACTTGAGAAAAATCAGCGAACACCTTAAAGGCCGTCCTCAGAACCATTTTTCGGCCACTCAATTCGCCACTGAGTGGCCGAGTTAACAACATTAATGAATGCAACTTAACCTCAACATCACGAATTAAACAGTTTCAACAACAACTCTGCACTTCGATCCCAAGAGTAGCGGCGAACATTAGCCAAACTACGTTGTTTGAAATCAGCATACTTATGTGCATCGTCAAGTAAAACTAAAGCACCTGCAATTTGTTCAGCCGAAAATTCTTCTATATATACACCAGCTTCACCAGCTACTTCACCCAACGAAGTAACGCGAGACGTGACAACTGGCGTGCCAAAAGACATAGCTTCAAGCACTGGCAAACCGAAGCCCTCATAACTAGAAGGAAATAAAAAGGCGTGAGCATTTTGATACAAAAATGCTAACTGACCGTCTGATACACGGCCAACAAATAGTACTCTCTCACTAAAACCGGCAACATTAGTAAATCGTTGCTTTAAAGCTTCCCAATACTTTGGATCACCAAAAAGTACCAAAGTACTATCGCTATTAGCGCTATGTTCACTATAACGTAAAAACCCCTCGACAGATAAGATTGAATTCTTCCTCGGATCGCTCAAACAAACACTCAAATATATACGCCCAACGGGTAATTTGACCGATTCAGATCTAGGGAATTTTTTCGCCGACTCGTCGATTACAGTGATATCATCTGAGTGAATGTTTGAAAAATATGAACATATATCAGACTTCGAGAAATTTGATACCGTAATTATCTTATCAACTGCTTTTAATGAAAAAAACAAATTCATTTTATAATATAGATGATTCAATCTATGTTTTAACGAGGAAAAAGATAACTCCCTCAAAAACATAACGTCGTGCAACAATAAATAATTCTCGAAAAAAGAAGAACTCAAAAATGGCATCGTGTTAGCAGGGTGAAAAACTTTAGAAACTCGACTAAAGTTTTTTAATAAAAAATAAGGAAGTACAACATTTGACCACAACAAAAAGGAAGAGCAATTTAATATTTTGACCTCATAGCCGGCTGGTACACTTTCAATTGCCGCTTCACATTTGGGCACTATAATAACAAATCGACTACGGCATTCAGCAGGTATTGCATTCAAAATAGACTGTAAACAATAGGACATTCCGTTGCACTTACTGAGAACGAATCCATCTACAGCCACAAGACGTTTAAGACTTTCCATATATGCCATAAAGATTTTTCTTGTAAAGAATAGAGAGTAAAAACCACATAAAAATATTTGTAATCTGCCCTTGAAAAAAAACGAACAACAATACTAAAAAAACAACTCCGTGCATCGAATTTCCATATCCGCCCCCCAAAATACGGTTAAACTTACTATGTTTATATTGAGATTTAAAAATCACAAATAAGAACATTAAGAAGATAGCTAAAAAAAACACTCCAAAGTCGAACGCCGCGTTGAAAAGGTATGTCTGAGCTTTAAGTAAACCTTGTTCCTCAAATAATTTAATAAATCCGAAATGGTGATATAAAAAATAAAGATGAAAGCGCTCAACCATATCGATCCAAAAAACGGAAATACCACCAGCACCATACCCAAATGGATTAGTAATCATGCCTAACAACCCAATAAGATTAGAAATAAATCTGGTCGATGATGAAGGTTCGGCAAGAGAAGCAGCAACTAAAACATCAGAAATTGGTACATTATAATTGATAGAAGATACCGCCTGCTGAATCTGTTTAACGCGAGGAATATTTGATGCCAAAAAAGAAAGTAATGCTTCACCGAAAACGTAAATAATCGGCACAAAAACCAAAAAGCTCTTCACCAATGTTACGACATATGACTTTCTAACAAACAGTATTAAAATAACCAATAATCCCATTAGAGACTTTGTTGTAAGTATACACAACACCAGCAAAAATGAGTAAATTTGTAATTCAAATCTGGATATTATTGATTTATAAAAAAAAACTCTCAAACAGACTAATGAGACCGCAAAACCTGTCGCAGCATAACTCGGTTCAGCATATAAAAAAGATAAGCCCCTTACAGATGACGTATCAATGCCGTAGTGTCTCAGAAAGAAAACATCAGAAATATTTTGGTAACCATTCATAATTAGATTAATCGAAAAAAGATATCCGATTGCAATCATAAATGAAATAGAAATATATACCTTTAAAAAAATTGCTGACCAACCGTTAAAAAAATCCATCCTCCCAATAAAGATAAAAACAACAGGACCGATTAAATAGCTAAAATAAGCGACATAATTCACACTAGAATATGGAAAGGCCAAATCAAAGAAAAACCGTAAAAGTATCATTAATATCAAAAACGACAAAAAAACATCTGCCTTAGTCAACTTAAAACGGTGTCTATTTATGACAAAAAAAATAAAAGCAAAAAAAATGGAAAATATAGGCTGCGTTTCAACATCAATCCTCAAAAAGTTAAAATTCTGAAAAAATAATGATGCAAAAAACAACGAAGGAATCAAAAAATTTATATTCCTATCTTCCGATGAAAAATATTTCATATTTTATACTTTCACAGTAGCCTAATTCTTAAATTTTCGGTGTAGAACCCAAACGATCGCGGACATATTTGATAAAAAGATCGTAACGAGAAGACTTTAAAATATAACCTACTACAACATGAACATAAAAAAACATTTCATTTTTAAATCCAATATCCATGAAGCGCTTAACCATTAAAATATAGTTTTTAATCGGTAAATTCAATTGATCGCGAATGTAAGGGTAAAAATAATGAGCTAAATCTTTCTTAATCGAAATATAAGCATCATCAATATGAGTATTTTCTTCAATATCCTTAGCTATATTCAGCAAACCTTTAACCATATGAATCCGACCTTCCGGAACATAGCCGCCAGGTACAAAAATGCCTTTTTCGCCAGCGGCATTACCAAAATCCGGAGTTTCACTATCCCGAGAAAGAGTGATCACGTCACTAAAATAATACCCTTTACCCTCCGACACTAACATTCCAGCCAAATACATTTGGTAATATAAGTGGCCATCAAACTTATCGGTGGCAAGCTGTTTAGCTTTATCTACATTAACCACGAAACCAGAAATCACCCCAACACGACGAAAAAAGAAGCGAATAGCATCCAAACCTGGCTCAAAGAGTTTATCTGAAGGTAAATGCTTAACTGTATCAATTATTTCATTAGGGTTTGATTTAAACCATGAGTATGCACGTGTACATAACACTATCTCAGGTTCTTTTTTCAATGTGCTAATAACTTTTTCTAATGCACCAACATTAAGTAGGTCATCGTTCCCCAGAATCATACAATACTTGCCCTTTGCAGATTCTATGCAGTTCCTTAAATTTTTATCGTAGCCAAGATTGACAGTATTCAAACAAAGGCGCGCATTATCAATTGATTTAGCTTCAACATAACTATTGAATGCTTTTATAATTTGATCACGCTGAGGCGATACATCCTCGCAAATGACAACTTCGAACTCATTCTGATTAAAATCTCCTACCTGAGAATAAACACTATCCAACAGAGGATATAAAAATTCAACGCGATTATAAGATGGTATACAAATACTAATAAACATAAATTACCTAATTTAAATATTTAATAACTTTGGCAGGAACTCCCCCAATAACGCAAGGACGATAATACTGATCTTTAACCACCGCATTAGCGGCAACGATTGAACCAGCGCAAATATGGGCACCGGCAAGCACTACTACTCCATTACCAATCCAAACTCTTTCACCAATAAATACTTCTTTAAAATCGTCAAGAGCTCTCATATATGGCGGAATGGCGATATCCAGTTTATCAACATTTAATGTTCCGTGAGAATGATCTCCGATGTAGACATTACTTCCAATTAACGTATCACGTTCGATCGTAATTTTATAGGCACAAGAAATTCGAACACGATCAGAGAGCATCAAATGACTACCGATCTGTAGCTGTGGTTCAAATGACTGCCCACGATATTCTGTTATCGCTTGAATTAAGCAATTGTCACCTAAACGAATTTCACCGTTGATACCAATAGCTTTCCGACCAATAATCTTTGAGCCTCTACCTACGGACGATATTGGAGCGTTATACACAAATGAAAATACCTTAGAACGCACCTTTGACATAGCTTTATGAAGAAAAAAAAATAACGAATCCATATCAAAAAAAAATCCGCTTTAAAAAATGAAACGTATATTTTAGTATTTTAGGATATTTTATAACCTTACTAAAAAAAGCCCTATAATAAATATTATTAGCGTACGATTTATCAATTAAACTAATAGCATCACTTTTATCAAAGCGAGTACCAATCTTGTCATTGTAAAAGAATGGAATTACAAAGAAAAGCGAATAATTACTAAACATCTTTTTAATATGTTGGTCATTATCAAAAAAATAATTAACTATATATAATAAATTTTGGGAGAAAACCTTAACTACATTATATCCACCAGAGTTATCTTGTTGGGCTATAACCATTGGACTGCTAACATAAGTAAAGTTAGTGCCACTTAATAAAGAAGAGAATACCCATGACATCTGATAAAGCTTTGTACCTTCAAAATCAGAATAGTCCTCGACATTAATGTGAGATACTTGTCGATCAATAATTATACTAGATATAAATGTAAAATAAACACCGACTTTTTCTATAAAGGCCTCCTTTAAACTATAATTATGATAACTAATCTTATTTTTACATGATAACGCCTTGTATCGAGAGGAACTTTTTCTAATATAATATGGCTTTAAAAAATATATTGCAGATTCATTATTTTCAAAAAGCGTTAATAATTCCCTCAATGAATCAGAACAAATTTCTTCATCATCACCTAATAACCAAAAAAAACGTCCTTGTGCTCGCTCATATGCTGCACGAAAATTGCCATCCATACCTAAATTTTTACGGTGACGAATGTACTTAAACCAACTATGGTCCTCTAAAGTCGATTTAAAGTATTCACATAATGATTCTGTTGTATCCTGTGAATTATTATCCAAAACTACCAATTCAATTTGGTCATTATTAACGTTTAAATCTGACACCTGTTGGAATACAGATTCTAACAACCTTTCTAAATAGTGTGCTCGATTAAACGTAGGTATACATATTGATAACTTATAATTAAACGTTTTGTCCATAATTGTTCTTCATTTTGAATTTAGAGAAAATAAAATTCGACCCAAGTGCATAAAATAACCAAGACACCAAAAAATATGAAATTATCATCGAGAATGATGAAAAATAAATGCAACAGGTCAAAAGAACTATAGTGAGCAATATCGCTGTCAATACAGATAAAGTAGTATAAATTTCTATTTTGTGGGCTCGAATGAAAGTGGCCTGGCAAGCAACAATATGGTTTGCAAACATAGCTAACGACATAATCGCAAAAAACAAAGGACTCAATAAACGATCTGCTTGTTTTATATGTAAAAAATCTAGAAAAAAAAGTGACAGAGTAGCTATTGCAGTCAAAAATAAGTAAAACGAAGCAGACTGAATAAAAACTGTACGGTAGTGATAGAACACATTTTTATCTTTTTGGGAGATTAATTTACCCCACAAGGGGACCTTTGTAGTAATCCAAGCAAGAGACAAGGTGATCATCATATTTATAACAGTCATACTCATGCCAAGCTTACCCGAAAATTCAGGACCATAAAATTTAAATGCTAATGGGTTTATCAACTGAAATATAAAATAACCGCTCAACCAGCTCAATGACGTCCGCCATTGCATTGGATAAACTTCTTTTTTCCAATTGATTGTATTTTCGTACAAATTCCGCTCAACAATTGATTTTCTGAGGAGAAAAAAAAGATTTTTTCTCAACCATGAACTACCTACAAGTACAGCACTAATAGAAGTAGCAGCTGTAGCATAAATACCAAGATTAGTTACAATAAAAATACAGGCTAAAAATATCGTTACAATGGACTGACACAATCTAACTTTCGCGATATTTATTACGTAACCGCACCCTTCTGAAAAGGATAAAAATGCATTTACCACCAAACTCATCCCCGATGTAATTACAAGCAAACACCAAGGGATAACTATATTTATATCATTAACCGTATTGGCGGAGTCTAGTTTTTTTTCAGTAAAAAAAAATAGCCCCGCTGGTATTAAGACAACTAAAACGACTAAGAAAATCAGTATATAGCTTACCCCTGTTAAACGACAAAGTGACAGCAATCTGCCTAGAGATTCCTTATCGCCTGTTATTTTAGAGTTATCTATTCTCAATTTAGCCATTTCATGACTTGCAAACTGGGTAATGATTGTCCCCAAACCTAATTCAAATACAACTTGAAAGGCAATAACACTCATAAAAGCAAAGTAGTATCCCTGCAGCTCAGAGGACATAAAACTTGATATTAATACTAAAACTAACACCCCCCCCAATAAAGAAGTAAACTTTCCTAAAATGACAAAAAAAACCGCAGAATCCACACCAATTTTTTTAAAGAGATTTTTCATCTATAATATCTATAACATAACCAAATGAAAGTAAGCTATTAAAACTTTATAACCCTGAATTCAACTGCAAAGTGCAACACTCGCCAATATCAAGCAGGCAATGCCATTTCTTTAAATCAAATTGTTGGCTGCTTGAAGTCTAAACATGTTCTTGGTCGTTAATTTATCCGCAATAAAGCGAATTCAATTTCGCTATCTGTTACCGTTGTTAGGTCGGTTCCTTTCTTCACATATCACCTTAAAAGACCGTTAGCATTCTCATTGGCTCCACGCTCCAAAGAGCTATAAGGGTGGGCAAAGTACAAATCGGATTCCGACTCTTGGACGATGGTTTCATGACCCACAAACTCTCTCCCGTTATCTGCCGTGATGGTATGTACATGCGCCTTGTAGCTCTATTGTTGCTTTGGTGATATCACCCGCTGACTTGGATGGCACTTTCTTCACCACGTAAAATCGTATTTTACGCTTTGAAATAGTCTCCATAGTGCCGTGCTTGCTACTTGCCTAATACGGTGTCAATCTCCCAATCACCAAATCGCTCCTTACTGTCAACGATGCTTAGCCTATCATCGTTCGAAACGGCATTCTTCTACACCTTCCCTTGAAGGTCGCACTTATTCTCTTAAATCAGGTGTATAATATTAATTAAGCCAAAACCTGATAATTAATTATAGATCTTGTTATATAATTGCAGCACTCATGGCGTTACATATTACCAATATAAAACAACTAGCGTGCTCATAGTAATAACAAAGGAAATGTCAGCCTTAAATAAAATAGACAAAAAACTCAATCAACAATAAATTCAATTAAAAACCTTATTACTATGAATTATTATGAGAATATAAAATACTTTAATGCTAAATATTTAATTAGCGGCCGCTGTTGAGTTACACAACCATCAACAATTAAATAGCCAGAAAAAACAAAAGACAGACATTACAAATGTTTTGAGTTAGTGTTTTGCAATGCCAATCATGATAGCAATTAATTAAACCTCTGACATATACAATACCTAATTTACTAGTTTTTCAATTCCACGTTGGTAAGTGTGTTTTGCCTCCCACCCCAATGCGATTAAACTTTCATTCTTAGCATAAGAATTCAATATCTCATTTTTACGCGTAGGCATCGAGCCATATAAAATCTCAGTTTCTTTATTATTAAGGTGTTTTTTTAGATGTTCAATAAATGTGTAAAGAGGAATAGACTTTCCAGTACCGACTTGAAATTCTGCGTAACTTTCTAAGTTTTCATAAGGTGTTATTATTACAGTTAGGTAGGCACTTATCACGTCATCTATATATACTAAATCCCTTTTTTGTTTGCAATCTGTACATTCAACTTTTCTTTCATTCCTAACTAAGGCATCAAGAATAAAAGGGATGAACTTTTGACCACTATCACCGGGACCATAAACATGCTCAAGCCTCATATTTAAAAATTTCACGGGATGATTTTCAGAAATCAATTGTCCCCAGTTATTAAAACTTTTTTTAGTATAAATATAAGGTAGCATATATTGATAGTCGAACTCAGCTTTGGAAAAGTAGCTATCTGTATTAATAAACTTTTTTATACCCAGCTTAGCGCATAACTCAAGTAACTTTAGAGGTTTAACAACATTAGCATCTTCAACAGATGAAAATGATTCATTATTTCTTCCGTATGCTGTTGCAAGATGAACAACTGCATGAGGAATAACATCAAGCTTTTGTATGGTTTCTCTAATATTCTCCCATGTGCACCATACAATTTTATTTTTTTTGTATGGTGCATTATTTTTGAATGTCTTGCGAGACAAAGCAATGACAATGAATCCTTTTTCCAACAAAAGATTAACTAAATGACCACCTATAAAACCTGTTGCACCAGTTACAATGATAGTCTGGGAAGTTGGATTCATTGACATCGTATAGTCCTTTTAGTTTTCTTTAGAAGTTTACCCCAAAAAACTCTTCAAATTTCGCAATCACGTAATTTAAATGTTCTTTGGTTAATCCTGGATAGATACCCACCCAGAATGTTTGGTTCATAATACGGTCAGTGTTAGTCAATTCACCCACCACACGGTATTCACGACCTTCAAAGTAAGGCTGACGAGTCAAGTTACCGGCGAACAGTAAACGAGTGCCAACTTTGGCTTCATCGAGGAATTTAACCAGTTCAACACGGCTAACCCCGGCAGTTTCCTTCAATGTGATAGGGAAACCGAACCAAGAAGGTTCAGAGTTAGGGGTTGCTTCTGGCAGTTCTAAGAACTCAGCACAGCTGCTTAAACCCGCTTTCAAATAGGCGAAGTTGGCTTTACGTTGTGCTACAAACTCTTCGACGCGTTCAAGCTGTGCCAAACCACAGGCGGCTTGCATGTCGGTGATTTTCAGGTTGTAACCTAAATGAGAGTAAGTGTATTTGTGGTCGTAACCTGCTGGCAATGAACCCAGTTGTTGGCCAAAACGCTTACCGCAGGTGTTGTCACAACCCGGTGCGCAGTAACAATCACGGCCCCAATCACGGAAGGATTCGATAATCACTTTCAGCTCTTTAGACTTAGTGAATACCGCACCGCCCTCACCCATAGTGATGTGGTGTGCTGGGTAAAAACTCACGGTACCGATATCACCAAAAGTACCGACCATTTTGCCGTCATACTTGGTGCCTAAGGCATCACAACAATCTTCCACTAACCAAAGGTTGTATTTATCAGCAATTTTGCGAACTTCAGCAAGATTGAATGGGTTACCTAAGGTATGCGCCACCATGATCGCTTTAGTTTTTTCGGTCACCGCTGCTTCAATCAAGGCTGCATCGATGTTGTAAGTCGGAATATCAACGTCAACAAATACCGGAATGAGGCCGTTTTGAATACTTGGGTTAACGGTAGTTGGGAAACCAGCGGCAACTGTGATCACTTCATCGCCTGGTTTTAAAGCGCGGTCACCTAACTTGTGTGAGGTTAGCGCAGTTAGCGCCAGCAAGTTGGCAGAAGAGCCAGAAGTGGTGGTCAACACATGTGGCACGCCAATGTATTCACCCAGTTTTTTCTCAAACGCATCATTAAAACGACCGGTAGTTAACCAGCCATCCAGCGATGCCTCAACCATTAATTGCAGTTCTTTGGCACCAATGACTTTACCTGATGGCGGCACCACACTTTGCCCTGCCACGAACATTTTAGGTGCTAATGCTTGCTCAGCATATTTTCCAACCAACTCGGCAATTTGCTCTCGTAACTCTTGAGTGCTCATCAGTCTCAATTCCTATCGTTATTTTTTAAAATGTTGCTGCTGGTGAATTCAGTCAGCGTTATTGATTAATGCCAGTGAATTAGTTAATTCCCGCGGCACTCATGTAATCGCGGATTTCGCGCAACGTCACCTCACGCATGTTTTCATTGGCCAGCCATGCTTTGTGCCAACGAACGATGCGCGCTAAGGTGGCGTCTAAATCCCACTGCGGCTGCCAATTAAGGCGCATTTTAGCTTTGGAGCAATCCAGTTTTAAGTAGTGCGCTTCATGGGGGTGTTCCGCACCGTCGAGTTGCCATGTAGCGTCATCCCCCCAGAGCTGGGTCATTTTATTAACAATGTACTCAACCGGTTTAGCATCGTTGTCATTTGGACCAAAGTTCCAGCCTTCCGCAAATTCACAACCATGCAGGTACAGTTGCTGGGCAATCAAGATGTACCCAGAAAGCGGTTCCAACACGTGTTGCCACGGGCGAATGGAGTGCGGATTGCGAATAACTACCGGTTGAGATTGCTCAAATGACTTCAGAATATCTGGGATTAAACGGTCTTTTGCCCAGTCACCACCACCAATCACGTTACCGGCGCGCACGGACGCCAACGCAACGCCATGTTTGGCATAATCTTTTGGGTTAAAAAAGGAGTTACGGTAAGCCGATGCCACGAGCTCTGCACAGCCCTTACTGTTTGAATAAGGATCGTAACCGCCCATCGCTTCGTTTTCACGATAGCCCCAAACCCATTCACGGTTTTCATAGCACTTGTCGCTGGTGATATTCACCACGGCTTTAACGCCGCCGACGGCTCGAATGGCCTCAAGCACATAGACGGTGCCCATCACGTTGGTTGAGTAGGTTTCTACTGGGTCTTCGTAAGATAGGCGTACCAATGGCTGTGCGGCCATGTGAAATACGATTTCAGGCTTAAAATCTGCCATCGCTTGGCGCAGATGTAGGTGATCACGGATATCACCTTCCTCAGATAATAAACCTTGATTAACACCAGCTTGTTCAAATAAGCTCGGTGTTGTTGGCGCTGGCAACGAATAGCCACGCACCACTGCTCCCATCTCTGCTAACCACAGTGACAACCAACCGCCTTTAAACCCGGTATGTCCGGTGACAAAAACGCGTTTGCCCTGCCAAAATGCTTTATCAATTGCCAATGCTAATTACTCCCAGATTTTCCACGGCGCTTTATTTTCTTGCCACAGTTCTTCAAGGTAATGTTTATCGCGTAGCGTATCCATTGGCTGCCAAAAGCCGTCGTGCTCATAGGCCATCAATTGCCCTTGTTCTGCTAATTGCATTAGCGGCTTTTGTTCCCAGGTGGTCGCATCATTGTCGATAAGGTCAATCACTTTAGGGCTTAATACAAAAAAGCCGCCGTTAATCATCGCACCATCACCTTTTGGCTTTTCTTTGAATGACTTAACTTGGCCATTCTGCATGTCTAATGCACCGAAACGTCCTGGTGGGAAGGTGGCAGTTAACGTTGCTAACTTGCCATGTTTGCGGTGAAAATCGATAGTAGCTCCAATATTCACATCTGACACACCATCACCGTAGGTGAATAAAAATGCTTCTTCATCTTTCAGATGTTCAGCCACACGCTTCAAGCGGCCACCGGTCATTGAATGTTCACCAGTATCCACCAAGGTGACCTTCCATGGTTCAGCACGACGATGATGCACTTCCATATGGTTGTCACGCATGTTGAAGGTGACGTCAGACATGTGTAGGAAGTAGTTAGCAAAATACTCTTTAATTACATAGCCCTTGTAACCGCAGCAGATAATAAAATCATTAATCCCGTGGGCTGAGTACATTTTAAGAATATGCCAAAGGATAGGCTTGCCACCGATTTCAATCATCGGCTTTGGCTTAACCACTGTTTCTTCGCTGATACGAGTACCTAGGCCTCCAGCCAAAATTACTGCTTTCATTTAGTCACCATTTTTATTTTGATACGGTAAAAGCATCAGAGAAAAACTTTTTCTCTGATAATCCATAATTAACAAAGTCTGCTTTAGCGGCGTTAATCATTAGCGGCGAGCCGCAAGCATAAACACAGAAAGCAGAAAGGTCTGTAAAATCGCTGAGCACGGCTTGGTGTACCAGCCCGCTGCGCCCTTGCCAAGTAACGTCGTCTTCGGATACCACAGGCACAAATTTGATATGTGCATACTGAGATGCCCAATCGTTTGGCAAGGTACTGTAAAAATCAGCTGCGGTTCTCATCCCCCAGTAGATATGTATCTCGCGTTGGCTTTGTGCAGCAAGCAATTGTTCCACCATGGCTTTAACAGGCGCAAAGCCTGTACCACCCGCGAGAAAAATAATTGGGCGTTGGTCTTCACGCACAAAAAAAGTGCCTATTGGACCTTCAATGCGCATCAAGGTGTTGGGTGCCACTTCAACATTGAATAGCTGTTCACTCATTGCACCCGCTGGCACTTTTCTAATATGCAGCTCAATGCCTTCGGCACTATCAGCATTGGCAACGGAGTAACTCCGTACCAATCCGTTGTAATGCAGGTTGATGTATTGGCCGGCAAGGTAGCGAAAATTTGCCGTAGGAGGAAGACGAAATTTGAGGGTAAGAAACTCGCCGTTGTACTCCGCCGCCGAAACTTTAGCCGGGCTAATTTTCTTTGTAAGCTCGGCAAGCTCTGGAAAATACTCTGCCTCTATCGCTACTTCATTACTGTTCGCTTTACATTGGCAAGTAAGAAAGCTCTGTTGTGCTTCGTATACCTTCCCTTCAGTATCAATCACACTGCCAGCCAGCAGCTTTGATTCACATAAGCCACAAGAACCATTCTTGCAACTGTGTTCAAGTACCACTCCAGCGCTGAGTGCACTTTCAAGCAACGTAGCGTCTTGCGTTGCTTGAAAGTTAATGTCTGCGGGGAATAGGGTAATTTTTGATGTCATTAATGTTGTTCCAAAGCTATCGGTCGCACTTACTTTTCAGACTTGAAAAAATGTCTAACTAGTATGAAAAACACTGAAAAAATGCCACCCAATACCACGCCTAACACCACAATCAACGCGCGCTTTGGCTTAGCTTTTAGCTCAGGCACAACCGCTGGATCGATTGTTTTAAAAATGTACTCTTGGCGCACATTGGCAAACATAATGGTTTTGGCTTGCTCTTCGATCAGGTTAAACAGTACTGAACGGATATCTGCCACATTGGTTTGTTGAATTTGGTGATTCAGGTACTCAGTGCTTTTGGTGGCTTCTTCTACATCGCGGGTTTTCATTTCGCTATTGATGTCTTCAACCAACCAATCTACCCACTGTTTGGTGATGTATGGGGATTTGTGCTCTACCGCTATGGTCACCATGCTGGTTTTGGCATCGTTGGTCACAGTGATCAGTTTTTGAAACGCTAGATAGGCTTCTTGCAGTGAGGGCTTTGGCTGACGCGGCGGTTTTACGTTACGAACCCATGTTTGACTAGTGGCGTCATAAATTTCTGGGTCATAGACAACTTGGTTATTTGCAGAGTCCCATTTTTTATCTGCCATTAAATCTGGCAAGATTTGATGTTTTTCAATGAAAATACCAATAAATCGACGAGATTTTAAAACTTCGAGAGCCAATTGCGATTTATCAGCTTTATTACCGCCACCGAGATTAACTCCTGCAAGACTAGCAAGCCCTCCAAATTGACTTGCCAAGGCTGACAACCCCCCCCCCTGAGCTTCTGCCGCTGGCGCCAGAGTAGCTTCAGAGCGATATATATTCGGCAAATATAGTGCAACACAAACAGAAATGACTGCTGCAATAAATGTGGTGATAATTATCAGCCATTTACCTTGCCAAATCACATCAAATAACTCGCGAAGATCAATTTCATCGCGTGAATCAATTAACGCTGCTCTATAATCTTCTGACGTTGATATTGTTGTAGATGTATTAGCCATATTTAATAATGAATTCCATCAAATCTAACAGCAGGAAACAAGTCCACAATTCCCAAGTTCAAATTAACAAATTTTAAAGGTTAGCTATCGCTGCAAGCGCTACCGCTGAGTTATAGATAATCCCCGTAACCTGAGTCCACAATGACAAATTATCCTTATACTCAGTGTCTAAAGGCACGACTACTGTATCTCCTGGCGATAATTCGGTACCTCTTGAAAAGAATGAGTCATCTGGTAACTGAACCGCTCCATTAGCTTTAATGACGTATATCCGCTCTTCGTCAGCGCGTTTCCGAGTACCACCTGCCAATTTGATGTATTCTTCAACTCCTAATCCATCCTTAAAGATTAAGCTTGTTGGGTGTTGAACTTCACCAATTACAGATACGGTTTGTCTCTTCGCTGGTACGAACAGCATATCTTGGTCTTCGAGTTTTATATCCGCTTGTGCAACCCCTAAAGACAACGCTGGCAAATCGATCACCAATCGTCCAGTGGCGGGTACTTTCTCTAAATCAGCTAACATGTTCTGTGCGTCAGAGTAGCTAACGGTAGAGGTATTATCACTTAGGCCCTTCGCCGCTAAGTCTCGACGCAGTTGCTCTGCAAACCGTCTAATCTCAGCAGATTCTTTTTCCTTTAGAACTTCTCGTACGAAAACAGAAGCATATAAATCGGCTGAATCTGTATAGCCACCCGCGCGTTGTAGCACGGCTTCGAGAGTTTCACCACGTTGAATACTGTAAGTGCCAGGGAATTTGACTTCACCACGAATGGTCACCCAACGAGTGTCTTGCCAATCAGGCAAGGTTCTTACGGTGATTGTGTCGCGGCTGATAAGTTTGACATCACTGTTAACATCGCTTTGAAGCAACTCTTGAAGATTCAATTGATGATGCTCGATTGACACACCATTTTCGTTGGAAATTACTTGGCGAGTTAATTCTGCACTAAGCGTGTAGGCACCTTCTTTTAATCCACCGGCAGCTACGATAAGACTCTTTACAGACGCTCCAGCAGAAATTGGATACTCACCTGAAAAACGAACATTACCGTTAATATGAGCCGTCAATATCGGCGCACCAAGACGGCTTTGTGAACGCAGTTTAGCTAAGATGGGCTCAAGCAACGTGGTACGTTCTGCGTAATCAAATACGACTAATTTATCTCTAGGTTGTAAAGAAAGGTTATCAGCAGAGTCAGGGTGCGAGATTGCATTACCTAAATTGAACTGCAGAACCTCAATGTCCCCCCTAGTATTTGTTTCACGCACAACCAAGGCATAATCGAGATCCGCTTTAAGGGTTAAGTCTTCCCAAATAGACGGAAGCATTTCAGCCACTTTTAGGCCTTGGTGCCATTGGTAATCACCAGGACGAACGACAGCGCCAAAGACGGATATCGCGTTATCGATTCTGTTAGTCGATGATTTTACTCGAATAAGGTCACCATTACTTAATGTGGTGCTTAACGCAGTGCTGTTTGTCAAATCGATTGAAACAATGGTTTTAGCAGTCGAAGAACCATAACGCTCAATAGTACTGAGTTTTGGATAAGCACCTGGCTTCAAACCGCTCGCCATCTTAATTACGTCAGCGACAGTTTCTCCCGCTTTCAATTCGAATACTGCTGGGCGACGGATTTCGCCAGTAATTGAAACAAGATTTCCGACAGGCGCGATATAGATGACATCACCGGAGAGTAGGCGGACGTCTTTGGATGCATCACCGTTCAGCAACAAATCATACACATCGAAGTGCGTAACGACTCGGCCAGCTCGCTTTACCTGTATGTCACGTAATGAACCTATTTCGTTTACACCACCCGAAACATACAACGCTTGCGTTAACGTTGACAAACTTGAAACAGTATAAGAGCCTGGTTTGTAGGCTTCACCAGCAATGAAAATTCTGATTGAACGAAGTTCACCCATGGTGATACTTACATCCACACCGATCATTGAGGTTTTTACTCTTTCAGTAATCAGATTTTTCGATTCTGAAAAGCTGAGCCCTGCTAGTGTTATTGGCCCCAACTCTGGAAAATTGATATTGCCATCTCGTTGAACAGTTAAATCAAAATTACTATTTTCTTTGCCAAAGATTTGAACCTTCAAGCTATCGCCTGGACCGACCATATATTCAGCTGGCACTGGCACATCCGATACGGGGGCAAATGTAGTAGGCGCGTTGCTAAAGAGCGCGTAGCCAAAACGCTCTAATGAAGTTTCTTTTCGTCTATCAAGTTGCTCAACTTTTACTTCTGACTTTGTCTGTTCTAACGTTGCTTCATCTTCAGACGTGTTTACATCAGCTTTGACAACTTCACTTCGACCAGTCACAACCGGTGGATTAGTTACTTCACTATTCCCGGAACCAGATTTTAGGCTATTAAGATTCACACCATATTGACTCGCAATTCTTTCCTGTTCAGATTTTGGCAGGTTTTTGAATTGTTGCGCCATTTGAGGGGATATTTCGACTGCAAACAGTTGAAAGCTCATCATCATTAGTAGGCTAATGACGAATATTTGTATTTTATTTGCTACGAGCGACACTCGATAATCTCCATCAATTAAAGTGTAACATCATTAAGTTAAAGCTTTTAAATCAGCGATATAGCGCGACATAATTTGTTAAAACTGGATTCGCAAGCGCGAAATCCCGAATTGATATTTGAATAGTTAGATATAAGTAAAAAAATCGGCAGTCAGCCACATTAGTGATTAGCGCCAATGATTTGTTCACAACAGCGTGATTTTTAACGAACGTTTAAACACTGAGGTGTTTTAGGCACGCTACCGCCCATGGATTTTGGCTTCCAACACGCCCCACATACCGTATTTTTATTTTGCGCCCATAAAAAAATAATCAATTGATTGATTTTATGGGTTTATATTTTTACAGAGAGCTACTAAGCCGAAACGCGCTCTACATCGCTCAACGCATAATCGATCGACTGCATCTTACCCAGAATTTCAAACAACACTTTACAGCGCTGTTGGCTATTACGTTCGAGGAAAACCCCTTGAAGCTCACGAAACGGTCCGGCGATAAATCTGACCTTGTCACCAGCAACGAGCGAATTATCAACAGTAACTGGCGCAGTTAGCTCTTGACGCTTCAATTGAGTAATTAATATGTCGTTCAAAGGGATAGGCTGTTCTTTACAATCAACCAACCTTGAAACTCCACGAGTGGAATGTATTTTGGCCACGCTAAAATCGGCTGGATCAAAATTCACAAACAGATAATTTGGGAAAAGCGGGGATTTTTTGACAACTGAAAGGCCTTTTTCCTGCTTCTCCACCTTGATCATCGGCAGATAGGTTTCTAATCCTTGCATCCCGAGGTTAAGTTGAGCGCGTTGCTCACTTTTGGGCTTGCAATAAAGTAGATACCAACCTTTCATATAACGCTCACTTCACTGTTTTGGGGTAGATGTCCTATCTAGTGCTCGGCATCATAGCAAAGTTGCATCGGGGAGGGAAAGACCAAAGTCGAAGGAAATTTACTGAATGTTTATTACGTCATTGTTTTTGATAAAAGTGTATTTATTTTAGCCATTAACTATGAATAAATAGCTAGATAATCGGCATTATTGCTCATTCGCAATCGATAGTTGAAAATACCCACCAAGCGGCAAATCAGGGCGATATTCTACGCCGGAAAAGTGATTTCTTGCGATAAAATCCTTGTCTTTGCAATTTCGTGACATAACGCAGATTTTTTCATCTTTTCTCAACTCGCGAGCATGGCCTTGGCAATCTCCCCAATCGAGTAGACCGAGCTGAATAGTGGCTGGTAACATCAAGGGTGTAAATTCTTGTTGCTGCCGTAGATAGCACCTCAATCCACTGCCTGCTTGCGCAAGTCTCACAGTTTGAGTGGCAGCCTTATATACCACGAGTACAATATCTGTATAAAAACCCATGCCAGAATGCACCAATCGTTGATTGATGTACCCCAGCATTTTGCACGGTTCTATCAGCTGCTTGTGCTTTTTCAACTCTTGGGCACTTTGGTGCACAAAACTTCTCAGCAAAACACTGGCGAAGGCTGCACGATTATCTTCTGGATAAAAGTGTGCCATGTACATCACAATATGCTCCGTATCTACAGGCTCAGAATCGATAAAATATGGCGTGACATTGTCCCCAGTGAACAGGCTATATTCAAATTCTGCGTGTTGATAAGTTACAGAAGAGACAGGGAATAACTGTTGTTGTACGCTTTTTGCGGCGTTTGCGTTGTGTTCCAGTAACGACAGGTGCTCATTCAATTCTTGGTAGGATAACGCATCCAACTCTTGTGCAAGATTACCGTTACCGTGTTGCACAACCCGCAAACTTTCCGACAGAGCATGCTCGATTTGGTAGAGATCTGAGATGGGTTTCACGAGATAGTCCGAAGCACCATACCTTAACGCATCGGATACGATTGACATCTGTTGGTTACCAGACATCACTACCGCTGGAATGTTCGCCCCAGCCTCTGCGAGCTCTTGCAGTAGCTCTAAGCCACTCATATTTGGCATGGTTAAGTCAGACAGAAGTACATCGAAGCTATCGGTAAAAAATTGTGCTAATGCCACTTCGCCGTCGCTTGCTTCAGTCACAAGCGCACCGCGACTTCTCAGAAAAGACGCAACAATGTTACGAAAGACAGGGTCGTCTTCAACTAGCAAAACTTTTACTGCATCAAGCGTCATACAATTTCCTACATTGCTGACGTGACACACAATAAGTACTAAAACACCTTGCTAGGGTTTTCTAGGACGACAATTGTGTAACTACTCCAGCTCCTGCATATACTGGTCGAGCAACTCATCATCATTGTCCTTTTTAGATGGTATTTTACCGTCATACAGCTTGTAATCCACATACTGGATATACGCATCCTTGACGAAGCTGTAAGGGTCGAGTGCATTATCAACTAATCGTTCTTGATCTACCGCTGCGGCACGAGCACTAAGCCCCTTTAACCCCCAACGTAGAACCGTTTGCCAAAGGCTAAACTCTGACAATGGGAAGTATAGACTATCTACCCAATCTGTTGTTATTTCACGGGTCACATAAGGCCCCATAAATGGCGCCATAAAGTAAGGGCCATTCGGCACACCGTAATAACCGAGTACTTCGTTAAACTCATCTTGTTTACGTGGCATTCCCATCATATCGGCAACATCAATAACACCCAATATCCCAACAGTGGTATTTACCACAAAGCGGCCACCCGCATTGGCGGCCCAATGCCATTTCCCCTGCAAGGTGTTGTTTACCAGAGAGCTTGGTTCTTCAAGATTTTGCAAGAAATTATCGACCCCAGTTTTGACAGGGACAGGCACATAATTTCTGTAGCCATGCGCAACAGGTCGCGCGACATATTTATCCAAGTAGTTGTAGTTGAAATTCCACATAGCCCTGTTGAATCCTTCCAAAGGGTCACGCGGATCGTTGTAGGTGATTGATACAGACTTTTGCTCCACTGCATTTTGCTGCCCGTCAGCAAATACTGAACTGTTGCAGGTTAATAATGCGGCGACAAGCCATAGCCGATGGAATTTCATATCACGCTCTTATGTCGAAGTTACTACAAATAATACTGGAGTTAGCTCAAGGATGTTGTCGATAATGACGATAATATTCTTAGCGGTAATGGACACGGTATCCCTAATCGCGGCCACAGTTATAGGATACTGCTCAAGTTGATTAGGTCAAATCGATATTTTTATAAACCTGCATAAAACTGTCTGTTAAAATGGTAATTTGAAACAATGAAATCAGTTAGTGAAACAATACCGATTCCTTTGCAACAATCTGTAAGTAATGCAGATGGCAACAAGACAGCCCCGTTATTGCCGGTGAGTATCACGTCACCCGCAGGTTCATCAGCTGTGGAACTTGTCCTTCAAGGGCAACGCTTCGAGCTTATCAATAGCCCCCTAGTCGAAACGGTCAGGCAACAGCTTCTAGGTGAATCCAGCCTTATTCGCGTATCAAATTTGGCGCAACAACCGATGCAAGCCACATTGTTGCAACTGGGAGAAAAAGTTGTATTAGCGGTTCCCAAAGAACTTTTAAGTAGCGCAAAATTAACCCAAACGGAATTTGCCGAATTGCAAACGCTGGCAAAGCGCCCCCAAGGTTACCCATTACCCGTCGCCACCATCGATAGCGGCAAACTATCTTTTCCCGCAGGAAAGAGTATGACGCTTCCGGCGAGCGTTCAGCTTGTCAACGGTGACTATGCCGCAAAAATCACCTTCGTTAATAATCGGTTATCACTGGAACTTCGACCAATCCAAAACGAGTTCCAAGTACAGCTCGCTCCAGCTAAGCCCACAAGTACTGTTGCAGATACATCCACAAATTTAGTAGCCGATAAAGCCAGTCAATCTATCGTGGTTGCAAAAAATGATCTTTCCCAAGTATCAGCAAGTTGGTTGCACAAACTGGAGCGAACACCATGGCATAGCAGCTTGAGCACGACGACGCAGACACAGCTGTCGCTGCACATGTCTAAAGATGACATCATCAACCTTGGAAACGCCAATAGGCCGCTATCAACAACGCAAACTGCACCTACGCCGTCTGAACAGTACCGTGCTACTCAGCATCAAGCTGACAGTGCGACGATTAAACAAACGCCGATACCTTCTTCTGCCCTTGATCAAACGAATCAGCAGAAAGCTGACAGTGCGACGATTAAACAAACGCCGATACCTTCATCTGCCCTCGATCAAACGAATCAGCAGAGAGCTGACAGCAACGTCAATGTGAACGTCCGCCTGAGCAACAATCTAAGTGTTAATAAAATTAACGTTCAGCCAGTCACCTTTGGTAACGATTTTACGTCTCAAGTACCGGAGTCCAAGCCAACGACAGAGACTGATGATAAAGCAGAGCTGAATAACAATCTGATGTTAGCCAAAGCCTTAAATAAGATGGGACTCGCCGCGCAAACTGAAGCGGTAGCCCTGCCGAAGCAGAGTTTGGCGACTGCGCTGATGAAAGCACTGCCAGCGTTAACGCCAGCGCTATTAACCGAATTGGTAGACCCTGACAAACTTCAGCAGGAACTAACTGCGTCGCTCAACTTCCAGCCGGTGCGAGTATTCACCACTCCACCCAGTTCACAAAGTGATGCTATTGCCTTCATGTTTCAGCTGTTACTCGGCGCGAAGCCCAATACAACCGCTTCATCCGACAAAATCAGTCAGCGGCTAAAGCAATACCTTGAAGCTTTGCAAAATAGTAGCGGGATAGGAGGCAAATTGCTCGAAGCCTTAGAGCGTAACCGAGGGCTTGAAAGTATGAGCCATCTAGTGAATTCAATTCGACTGTTTCAACAGTCATCACACGAGATTGCAGGACAAGGTTTTTACTTTGCTCTCCCGTATCAATTAGATAATCACACCGAGCAATTTGAAGGCAAGTTTGAATATGAAGATCAGCAAGCTAAAAACCAGCAAGCCAAAGGGTGGCGTCTACAACTTAAATTCGCATTAACCAGCGGTACCATGTTGGTCAACGCTTTTATTCAAGGTAAATCGTTGCGGCTCGAATTGACCAGTAGCTGTGAGTCGCTGCTGCAACGCATCACGACTTTTGAATCACTGCTGTCTAACAAGCTTTCTCAAGTGGGGTTTCAGGTCGACAATATTAAAACTACCATGGGCAATGTTCCCGCCAGTGTGTTACCGGGCGATCATGTCTTAGTCAAAGTACAGGTATAGGTTTTAGGTACAGTCATGAGTAATGAATCTAAACGCCCCAAGCAAGCGACAGCCTTGTTTTACGATGGAAAATCAGCACCGCAGATCACCGCGCAAGGGAAAGCGTTACTGGCAGAAGAGATTATTGCGCTCGCCAAAGATGCAGGAGTATTTATTCATGAAGATGAGCATTTAAGTAACTTTTTACAAATGCTTGAAATAGGAGAAGAAATTCCAAAAGAACTTTATTTACTCATCGCTGAGTTAATTGCCTTTGTCTATATGCTAGACGGTAAATTTCCAGAACAATGGAATAACTTGCATCAGAAAGTCATGGCCAAAGCCTAAGCGCGATGAAATCATTATTTGGCGTGCAGTCGCAATAGTAGCTCTGCTTCTGCTTTAGGTAGCTCACATTCGCGCATCAATTCATCAACCCCAGCACCCAATTGCACCATTTTTATGGCGCGACTATACATGCGCGCTTGGGGTTCCTGCTGAATAGCCTCATCAAGTCGAGCGTTTTGCGACGACAACTGTTTTTCAATGTCGATCACCCGTCGACCTACACCAATGGTGCCATTACGTAATTCGTGTACTTCTTTACGTAATGAATCTCGATGTTTATCAGCGTCTTTGACCAACAGCGTCAAAGCATCAACCTTGGCTTTTAACTGTCGGCTTTGTTTACGTTGAACAAGGACTAATGCCACCACGAGGGCAATACACACTGCAACTAAGGCAATTAACAGCTCATCGCCTATCATTGGCGGCAACTCCTTTGTCATCCAATCACAATTACAACTGAGAAATTTCAGCCCACTCTTCATCAGAGAGCAGTTTATCGAGGTCAACCAAAATCAACAGCTCTTCACCGCGGTTGCTCACACCCTGAATGAACTTGGCACTTTCTTCTGTACCCACATTAGGTGCGTTATCAATTTCAGAACGTCGCAGATAGACCACTTCAGCAACGCTATCAACCAAGATACCGATGACCTGCTTTTCCGCTTCAATAATCACGATACGGGTAGAATCATCCACCTCTGCAGAAGGCAAGCCAAAACGCGAACGCGTGTCGATAACCGTGACAACATTACCGCGCAGGTTAATAATCCCTAGCACGTAATGCGGTGCACCAGGCACTGGCGCAATTTCGGTATGACGCAGCACTTCCTGCACTTGCATCACGTTGATACCGTAGGTTTCGTTATCCAACTTAAAGGTTACCCACTGGAGCACGGCATCATCTTTTGCCGCTACGGCAGCCACGTTTCTTGATTCAGTCATAATTACCTCAGTTTATTGGATCTTGACAACCCAAACCGGCATTTAGCATCTCGATCAACGCCTGAACATGCAAAATGCCACACATTTGCTCTTTTACTACCCCAGCCAACCAAGGGCGTTTACCCGCTTTTCCACGCCAGTTTACTTGGGACTTATCAATTTTTACCGCATTAATCAGGGACTCACATGCAAGTCCCCAATTGCTATTTTCTAATACTACAAGATATTGATATTTTACGGATTGCGCCAGTTTCTCATCGTATTTTTCTGGCATAACCCATGCGGCGGTATTCACTAAGTTGAGCTGAGTCTCACGATATTGTTGTACACCTAAAAACCACTTAGGACGCCCAATAATATGGTTGATATGCTCAACTTGAACGATGCCGCCCAAACTAATCAAAGGCACCGCCAAGGTTAACCCCGCGACTTTAAAAAAAAGTACTTGGAACTCTTCATCCAACTGTTCATCAAGCGCCGGTGGTAACGCAGGAGGTGTCGCTGCCGTTTGCGTTACCGGCGTCACCTCGACGTCAACGGCCTTACGCTGTTCTTTAATTATTGCAGCAGTTGGATTTTCAGCAATTTTTTCAGCAACTTTTACTGTTGGTGAAACCTCAAGTGTGGCCTTTTCTGCCAATTCAATGTTAGCTTTAGGCTTTACTTCTGCCGCAGCAGCCACTGTCGCAACTTCGGGTACCACACTTGAGAGCAATTTTTCTAAAGCTTGCTTATCTAATGTTGCCCGCGCAAGTTTACTTTCTACGTCAATGTGTGGCGTTACCACAGCAGCAGGTTGTTGCTTCTCAACAACATTGAGTTTAGGTTTTGCAATTGCTACATCAACAGACTCAACTGCGGGCATGTCAACCACTACACTGGCTGTCGCTTCGGATAACTTAGCAGCCATTGGCGCAGCAGTCGCAATGGGGCTTGAAACCTGCTCAGGCGCTGCTTCTCGCTGAACGTCATCAGGCTCGGCGAGTAACAAGCTAAAGTAATCAAAAACAGTTTGATCAACCGATTTTGACATGAGCAAACTCCCCGTTCTGCAAGTAGTCGAGTAAGCGTTCATACGCCTTAACACCGCGGGATTGCGGCGCATAATGAGAAGCAGGTAGGTGTGCTAAGCTAGCATCTCTAAATTTGGTATCGACAGGAATCACATCCGGCCACAATTTATCACCATAGACTTCACTCAAATGTTGCAGTGCAGCTGGCGATGCCTTGGTACGACGATCGTACATCGTGGGTATAATGGAAAAACTATAACGAATCTTCTTTGAGCGCCCCATGAGTTCCATCGTCTTAATCATCCGATCTAAGCCTTTTATGGCCAAGAATTCGGTTTGCACTGGCACAACAATATGATCGCTTGCAGCCAAGGCGTTTACCATCAATACCCCGAGTACTGGTGGACAATCCACTAACGCCACGTCGTAGTCTTCGGCCAATAATTTGACGAGGTTTCGCAGCACAAGCCCCATCCCCTCTTGATGACCAAGCGAACGGTCAAGCGTTGCTAACGCCATCGTAGCGGGCAACAGATCAATGCCATCAACAGATGTGGGCACAATGTGTTGTTTGATAAGCTCGCGCGATAAGGTTTGATGTGCAAGAAATACATCGTAAAGGGAACTAGGGATCTCTTCCGAATCAATACCGAGATAATATCCAAGCGAAGCATGCGGATCTGTATCGATCATCAATACCCGTCTACCACGCGCAGCTAATACGCCGGCGAGACTGGCAACAGTGGTGGTTTTACCTACGCCACCTTTTTGATTCGCTATGGTCCAGACGTTCACTTCTAGGCCCCTTGTACTATGAGTTCGCCAATATCAAAACGGTGATTAGTCGTCGACTTTGCGCGTTGTAATTATTATGCCGCCGTGTTCAAGAGGCACGACTTTCACACCTTTAGAGGTTAACTCCACTTTAGCAGCAACCGGCTTAGAGTCAGTATCTTGTTTCAGCGGTTCAGTTGGCAGCGGTTTTGGCGCCACAGGCGATGTATTCGTGGGCTCTTTTTGTTCGCTAACCTTATTATTCTCTTTTTCGAGCGCCTGTTGTTCAGTCATTTTCCCTTGAGACACGGGGTTAACAACGTCTAACAACGACGCAATTTGCTCCGGATGTTGCTGCATCCAATTCGCAATCACGCCAGCCTGCTCTTTTGGCACCATAAGCATAACTTGCGACGATGCTAATTCATCGACTCGCGTTTTCAGCTTTTGACTTAGATCGTAAAAATGCCAAGTGGCGGTCGCAAAAGACATCAAAACGACCACCAGCAAAAAAATAATTAATCTGTATGCTGTCGTATTGACGCCGTTAGCCACGACCAGACTCTCGCAAAATAGCATCAGCCATATGGTCTAGCGCTATAGATTGCGTCGAAATTCCTGCTACAGCAACCGCTTGCGGCATACCATACACCACCGACGAGGCTTCATCTTGTGCCCAGATTGTCGCGCCGGCAGACTTAAGCATGCGAGCCCCTTCGCGACCATCAGCCCCCATACCGGTTAACACAACCGCCAACACATCGCCGCCAAACACTTTAGAAGCGGAGGCAAAGGTAATATCGACTGAAGGCTTGTAATTCATCTCGGGTGACCCAGCGAGCACTTTAATCCGCCCAGATGTACCAGCACGTTCGATCATCATTTGCATACCACCCGGTGCCAAATAAGCGCAACCAGGGCGCATCATGTCACCGTTACTCGCTTCCTTCACCTCGATTTGGCACAAACCATTGAGGCGTGCAGCAAACGCTGGCGTAAAAGCAGCAGGCATATGCTGGATCAGCAAAATGGGATGCGGGTAGTTGGCTGGGAATTGCGTCAAAATACGCTGCAATGCGACAGGTCCGCCGGTAGAAGTACCTATCAGCAAGGCGCGGTAATGTTTCCCTGTTGCTTTGATAGGCGCGGGAGCGGGTGTCGCATGACGGCGAACTTCAGCAGCAGATTCCTCTCTGATTGGCTGCAACGCTGCTCGGGCGCGTTGGAATCGCGATGGCTCAGCGGTGGAAGTCCCTGAACTGCCAGCAGTCATGCTAGTGGAAGAATCGTTGCTACGCATGGTTGCGGGTCGTATTGGACGATAGATACGACGACGACCCAATGCTTTAACGCGTTGCTGCAGCTGTGCAATTGCTTCGTCTTTATTTGACGCAATATCTTCAAAGCGTTTTGGCAGAAAATCTAATGCTCCTGCCTCTAACGCATCCAGCGTTGCTTTAGCACCTTCATGAGTCAATGAAGAAAACATCAAAATGGGCGTAGGATGACTTTCCATGATGCGCTTAACTGCGGTAATGCCATCCATCACTGGCATTTCAATGTCCATAGTGATGACCTGCGGTTGCAGTTCTGCCACCATTTTTATGGCCTCAACGCCATTTGAGGCCATACCGATTACTTCAAGGTCAGGATCATGATTAACAATTTCACTGACGCGCCGACGAAAAAAGCTTGAATCGTCGACGACTAATACTTTAATGCCCATTAAATTCCTTATCTGTGGCTTAAGCTTTTGCTCTGGCGTAATGCTTTAACAGCCCTGGGACATCCAAAATCAACGCGATGCCACCATCAGATGTGATAGTCGCCCCCGCCATACCTGGCGTTCCATGCAATAATGCGCCCAAAGGCTTAATCACCACTTCCTCTTGACCAATCAAAGCATCAACGACAAAACCCACATGCATAGTACCAAGTTGCACGATCACCACATGGCCAAATTTTTTGTCGCCATGTTTTAAGCGAGCACCATTTCGCTTCAACCAGTGCTCTAAATAGAACAGCGGTACTGCTTTCTCACGCACAATAACTGTGAGTTGGCCATCAACAATATTGGTTTTGGTCAAATTAAGATGGAAGATTTCATTCACACTTGAAAGTGGTAAGGCAAACACTTGCTTAGCCACCTCAATCATCAAGGTTGGCATAATCGCCAAGGTCAGCGGTACTTTGATTTCTAACCGAGTACCCTTGCCTTTGAGGGAGTCGATATGCACAGTGCCGTTGAGTTGAGTGATGCGGGTTTTTACCACATCCATTCCTACCCCACGGCCCGAAATATCTGAAATCTCTGTTTTGGTAGAAAATCCCGGTGCAAAAATCAGATTGTAGGCTTCAGAGTCAGACATACGTGCTGCTGTATCTTCGTCTAACACACCACGACCGATAGCAATCTGTTTGAGTTTTTCCGGATCCATACCAGCACCGTCATCCTCAATCTTCAACAGGATGTGGTCACCTTCTTGGCTGGCAGAGAGCGTAATCACCCCTGTACGCGATTTACCAGCAGCTTCACGCACAGCTGGCATTTCAATACCATGGTCTACCGAGTTACGCACCAAGTGCACCAAGGGGTCAGCCAAGGCTTCAACAAGGTTCTTATCGAGGTCGGTTTCTTCACCCACCATACGCAGATCAATATCTTTATTGAGGCTACGGGCAAGGTCACGTACCACTCGAGGGAAACGGCCAAACACTTTCTTAATTGGCTGCATGCGGGTTTTCATTACCGCGCCTTGCAGATCAGAGGTGACTAAGTCCAAGTTCGCCAGCGCTTTGGACATCTCTTCGTCTTCACGCGTAATCCCAAGGCTCACTAAGCGGTTACGCACCAAAACTAACTCGCCCACCATATTCATGATCTGGTCGAGACGTGCGGTATCTACCCGCACCGTAGTTTCGCCCTGAGGCACACTATTACCAGCCGCTGCAGCAGGTGTCTTTGCGGGAGCCATTGCGGGGACAGGCGCATCTTTGGCGACAGCAGCAACGGAGGCCGTAGGTTTAGGTGCGACGGATGCGGCAGGTTTAGCTGGTTCAGCTTTCGGAGCAACAGGCTTAGCTGCCGCTTTCGGGGCTTCTGGCGCAGCAGCTTTAGGCGCTGCAGTTGGTGCAGTACCGGTACCAGGCGCAGAACCTTTACCGTGTAATTCGTCTAGTAGTTTCTCAAATTCGTCTTCGCTAATCTCATCTGCATCCACCGTCGGCGCTTTAATGATTTCAGCAGTTTTGGCTTCAGCATTGGCGGCAAACTTACCCTTGCCATGCAGCTCGTCAAGCAGTGATTCAAACTCATCATCGGTAATATCATCAGAATCACTGGCAACCACTGCAGGTTTGGTTTCAACCACTGCTGCAGCTGCGACAGATGGACCTTTACCTTGGCCATGTAGAGCATCGAGTAAAGCCTCAAACTCAGCTTCATCAATATCGTCGATGCTATCTGAGCTCGCACTTGATGAGGGAACGTCTGCGACGGGCGCAATGTCAGTCGCTGCCACATCCACCATTTCGTCAAACAGCGCGTCGGTAGAGTCTGGGTCGATAAAGGTTTCTTCAACTGTCTCCTCGACCTCAGCAACTCCTTCAGCAGGCAATGGTGCCCCCGAACTCAGCAACTTTAATTTTGCTAATAATGCCGGATCCGCAGGCTCTTGCTCTTGGCCAGATTGCGTCTGAGAAAACATGACATTGATGGTATCAAGCGCCTGCAGGATGATATCCATCAGCGCCGCAGATACCTCTCGCTTGCCAGTCCGCAATAAATCGAAGGTATTTTCCGCTTCGTGACAAACATCCACCATCGGCGCGAGACCTAAAAAGCCAGCACCACCTTTTACGGTATGGAAGCCACGAAAGATGGCATTGAGTAAATCGGTATCTTCAGGATTATTTTCCAAGGCAACAAGTTGCTCTTGAAGCAGCTCAAGAATTTCACCAGCTTCTATCAAAAAGTCCTGAAGAATCTCTTCATCAACATCAAAGGCCATTAAATTGACTCCTAATCAGAATCCTAAGCTGGATAACAGGTCATCGACTTCGTCTTGCCCGGTAACGACATCTGCACGGGTCTCAGCATTTAAGATTGGGCCTTCGGCCTCGATACTGCTCTTAGCTGACGTAGTCTCTGCTAACTGCTCTTCGGTTTGCGCCCCAAAAACAGTGAGTAATGACACTAGGCTGGTTTCAACTTCACGCACGAGATCAATCACGCGACGGATCATCTGCCCAGTTAAATCCTGAAAATCCTGCGCCATCATAATTTCATTCAAAAGTTGGCGTAATCTATTCGCATCGGCATCACACTGGCCAAGAAAATGCTGTACGTCATGGCACAGACCTTTAAATTCGGCGAGCGAAATATCACGCCGCATAAGACGTTCCCAATTGGGTTTAACTGCAGAAAGGTTGCTGGTTAACGCATCAGAAAGCGGTAAACATTCTTCAACCGCATCCATGGTTTTGTTTGCTGCTTGTTCGGTCATATCGATGACATACGTTAGCCGTTCTTTGGCATCTGGTATGTCGTTATTCGCTAATTCGATTAAGCGACTGTCGACCTGAAAATCAACCAAGGCGTTATGTAACTGCCGAGTGAGTTTTCCTACTTCATCAAAGAGTTCTTTTTGAATAGGCTGCGCTAAATCGCGTACGATTTCATCAGCTTGAGCCTGTTCACCAGCTTGCAACAGGGCAACGAGTTCCTGAGCCTGCTCAAGGGTAATCAGTTTGGACGTTTCAGCATTCATTGCATCACCCCAATTAACCGAGACGTTCAAAAATCTTATCGAGCTTCTCTTTTAGGGTTGCAGCAGTAAATGGTTTAACAACGTAACCATTAACCCCAGCTTGTGCGGCTGCAATAATTTGCTCACGCTTAGCTTCGGCGGTCACCATCAACACAGGGATGTGCTTCAAATTTTCATCAGCACGAATGGCTTTTAATAGATCAATACCTTGCATGCCGGGCATGTTCCAGTCTGTCACTACAAAGTCAAAATCGCCTTTTTGCAGCATTGGCAACGCTGTTGAACCATCATCGGCCTCTTGAGTATTGTTAAACCCAAGATCCCGCAGCAAATTCTTGATGATGCGCCTCATCGTTGAAAAGTCGTCAACAATGAGAATCTTCATATTCTTGTCCAAGGTTTCCTCCGCTGAGCTGAAATTATCTACGGCTCACTATTAATTCTATATCTGAGTCCAATGTTTGAGCTTGGCTTTTAGTCTAAGCATTGCCTGACTATGAATTTGGCTGACTCTTGATTCACTAACATCCAAAACGGCGCCGATCTCTTTTAAGTTAAGCGCCTCGTCATAGTAAAGCGACAATACCAAGGCTTCTCTTTCCGGTATTTGTTTGATTGCTTCGGTCAGCGCTGATTGAAATTGACTCGATGCCAAGCTATCAAAGGTGTCGTTCTCGACCATATCTTCCGATATAAGTATATCGGTAGATACGCCAAGATCCTCAATTCCTATTATTTTACCAGCAGATACGTCTGAAAGTATGTGATGATATTCATCCAACGATATATTCAAACGCGCTGCAATTTCAGTATCTCGCGCATCTCGACCGAATTCCTGCTCTAGCTCATCAATCACTTGAGCAATCATACGTTGATTACGATGAACAGAACGCGGCACCCAATCACCACGACGAATTTCGTCAATCATCGCGCCACGGATGCGGATACCAGCAAAGGTTTCAAATTTTGCACCTTTGCCACCATCGTATTTGGCGGCAGCTTCCAACAAACCGATCATTCCGGCTTGAATTAAATCATCTACCTGAACTGAGGCGGGTAACCGCGCCAACATATGGTGTGCGATGCGTTTAACAAGTGGCGCATACTGTTCAACGATAAGGGTTTTATCGTTTGCTCCAGCATACGCTGCCACTTTATTCACTCGCACCTTCCTCTTGGTATTCAGGCTTCTTAACCAGTCGTTCAACAAAGAACTCTAAATGACCACCCGGTTGTTGTGGGATAGGCCAACTGATCACTTTGTTCGCCAATCCATGATAGGCGATACTGGCAGGCGACTTAGGAAACGCTTCTACAATCAATTTTTGCTTACGTACTGATTTTCGCAAGTTTTCATCGAAAGGAATTGTTGCTACTAATTCTAGCGCGACATCTAAAAATCGGTCGGTTACTTTACTGAGCTTAGCAAATAATTCCATGCCTTCACGTAAACTGCGGACCATATTAGCCACAATTTTGAAGCGGAACACACCATGCTCACGACTGAGAATTTTGATAAGCGCGTAGGCGTCGGTAATCGAGGTAGGTTCATCACAGACAACCACCAATACATCTTGTGAGGCACGAGAAAAACTCAGCACCATGTCAGAGATACCGGCGGCGGTGTCCACGATGAGGATATCAAATTGGGTTTTCATTTCGCTGAAGGCGCGAATCAACCCAGCATGTTGTGCTGGACTGAGTTCTACCATTGCTTGCGTACCTGAAGTTGCGGGGATAATCCCGATGCCTTTAGGCCCACGCAGAATGATGTCGTCTAACTCAGCTTCGCCTGACAACACGTGTGACAAGTTACGCTCCGCACGTAAGCCCAGCATGACGTCAACGTTGGCCAACCCGAGGTCAGCGTCCAGTACGACTACACGCTTCCCTTTCTCTGCTAATGCAACAGCGGTATTGATGGAGACGCTCGTTTTACCAACCCCGCCTTTGCCACCAGTAACGGCTATCACTTTCACTTTGTCGTTATATTCCTGATTCATTTTTCGTAAACCGCTCGCTTGGTCCCGGGTCATAACTCTACTCAAATGCATAGGTCATCTCTGGTGACCTGGCTCTAGGGTGAAATACTTGTGTCTCTGACTTATTCAACAAGGCTAAGGCTTGTTTCGCTAATGCCAGCGTATCAGCTACCTGCATATCTTCTGGCACGCGTTGTCCATCAGTGATGTAACTCAATGATAAACCACTTTGAATCAATACACTCAATGCGGCACCTAAAGAAACTGACTCATCGAGTTTAGTCAAAATTGCGCCTGCTAACGGGATCCGTTGAAAATGCGCCACCGCTTCTTCTAATACGCGACGTTGGCCAGTTGCCGACAGCACCAAATAACTTCTGATAGGCAAGCGACTGTTGGCTGCCAAGTTATCCAATTGTTCGCACAATCGCATATCTCGTTGTCCCATTCCAGCGGTATCGATCAAGACTAATTTGCGATTGCGGAATTGATAGACAATTTGCTCCAACTCTTTAAGATCATTAGCTTGTTTTACTGGACATCCCATTATCTTGCCATAAGTTGCCAATTGCTCAAAGGCTCCAATGCGATAATGGTCGGTGGTGATCAAAACCACGGAATCTGGGCCGTGATGCGCCACAAACCGAGCTGCAATTTTGGCCAGTGAGGTCGTTTTACCAACGCCAGTTGGTCCTACCAATGCGACAATGCCACCCTGACGAACAATATCGTCACCTTTGTTATCCAACAAATTAGCTAACGCTTGTGGTAAGGCTCGCACCAGCTCTGCAGGTGTGTAGTGTTCACTCAACGCAGCGAGCTTAGCTGATACCGCGGGTGAAAATTCAGCTTCCAGCAGTTTACGCTCAAGCATCGCCCCGACCGGATCAGTACGATTTTTATGATCTTTCATCAGCGAGCTCATTTGATGCGTCAATAAATTACGAATAGAGGCCAGCTCTTCACGCATCAACTCAATCTCTTTTGACTGCTTGGCATTGGTATTTTTTGCCGCCGGCTGATGGCCAAATGGCATGCTGTCGGCCAAACTGCGCGACTCAGCTGCTTTAGGTTTTTCTAGCCCCTGTGCCCAAGCGGGTGTTTCTATTGCTGATGCTTGGTGCGCGTTATTATCGCTAATTTGTTGCTTCAGGCGTGCGTGTTGACGCTCTAATAAGGCTTCCAGTGAATCTGCAGCGGGAGCAGTAGCTTTCACAGGGCGCGCAGTGGTTTTGACGTGCCCAATAGAGACTTTGTCGTCAGACAGGTCTGGAAAAATCGCCGCTTGCGGTTGAGTGATTTTTGGCTGTGGCTCGTCGTAATCGACCGCGGCCACAATTTCGATGCCACCAGTGACCTTTTTGTTCGACATAATGACTGCATCAGAGCCGAGTGTGTCTTTGACTTGCGCCAGCGCAGTTCGCATATCTTTGGCAAAAAAACGTTTAATTTTCACTGTTGCTTACTCCTACTGGCCGACTGCCGCGACGATTCTAATCTGCTTCTCGTCAGGCACTTCCTGATAAGAGATGACTCTTAAGTTTGGAATGGTGTGCTTAACGAAGCGTGACAGTGTGGCGCGGAGCATTCCTGAGGTCAGTAGAATTGCTGGCTGACCGACCATCTCTTGCTTTTGCGCTGCGTCTACTAAGGAGCGCTGCATCCGTTCTGCAAGGCCTGGTTCGATGTTTGGACCATCGCCACCTGTCGCTTGCATCGACTGATGCAACATCTGTTCCAACTCAGGCGCCAAAGTAATGACAGGCACTTCATCTTCGGGTCCTGCAATCTCTTGTACGATCATGCGTTTAAGGGCAATACGCACTGCAGCGGTTAGCACTTCCGGATCGGTGCTCTTAGGCCCATACTCCAACAGCGTTTGTACAATTGTGCGCAGATCGCGTACTGATACACCTTCGTTGAGCAGGTTTTGCATTACTTTTACCACGGTCGCCAAACTCATGACATCGGGGACAAAACCCTCCACCAACTTAGGCGCACGCTTCGACAACATATCCAGCAATTGCTGTACTTCTTCATACCCGAGCAATTTAGCTGCGTTGTTGGTCAGTAATTGGCTTAAGTGAGTGGCAATAACCGTAGATGCGTCAACCACTGTGTAACCGAGAGTTTGCGCGTGTTCACGCATTTCAGGCGCAATCCAAACCGCTTCCAACCCAAAGGCTGGGTCTTTAGTTGCCACCCCATCAAGCTTGCCAAACACTTGGCCTGGGTTGATAGCCAATTCGCAGTCATGGCGTATCTCCGCCTCACCTGAAGCGACGCCCATCAATGAGATACGATAAGCAGAAGGGGCCAAATCAAGGTTGTCACGAATGTGTACCGCAGGCACCAAAAAGCCCAGCTCTTGCGACAGCTTTTTACGTACCCCTTTGATACGACCAAGCAGTTCGCCGCCTTGGCCTTTGTCCACCAACGGGATCAAGCGATAGCCTACTTCAAGGCCAATGGTATCCACAGGGCGCACATCGTCCCAGCTGAGATCTTTCGGCTCAGCAGTCGCTTTTTCGATTGGGCCATTTTTGGCCAGCTCGAGCGCTTTTTTCTTGTTGGCTTCGTTGCGACGATTAATGAAGTAGGCACCAGCAGCTGCCACCAATGCAAAGCTGAGGAACGCCAGATGCGGCATCCCCGGCACTATGCCCATGATGAACAGCACTGACGCTGCAATCATCAGTGACTTAGGGTTATCAAACATCTGCTGGACGACTTGCTCGCCCATATCACCGCTTTCATTTTGACGAGTCACCATTAAGGCGGCGGCGATAGACAACAGTAAACCGGGGATCTGAGCCACCAAACCGTCACCAATGGTCAACAGGGTGTAGATCTCTACCGCTTGAGAGAAGTCTAATCCGTGCTGCACCATACCGATGATAAAGCCGCCGAGAATGTTGATCACCAGAATCAAAATACCCGCAACCGCATCCCCTTTTACGAACTTCGAAGCACCGTCCATTGAGCCGTAAAAATCCGCCTCTGCTGTCACTTCAGCTCGGCGCAGACGCGCTTGTTCTTGATTGATGATACCCGCATTTAAGTCCGCATCAATCGCCATCTGCTTACCTGGCATGGCATCCAAGGTAAAGCGAGCACTAACTTCAGAAATACGGCCTGCACCTTTGGTCACTACCGCGAAGTTGATGATGATGAGGATTAAAAACACCACCAAACCCACAGCATAGTTGCCACCAATCACTACCGAGCCAAAGGCTTCAATCACTTTACCTGCGGCGTCGGCGCCATTATGCCCCTCAAGCAACACAACCCGCGTTGACGCAACGTTTAGCGCCAATCGCAATAAAGTTGCGACCAAAAGTACAGTGGGAAATGCAGCAAAATCTAGTGGGCGGCTGGTGTACACCGCCACCAGCAGCACCACAAGTGCTAAGGCGATATTGAATGAAAACAGGATATCCAGCAGAAAAGCGGGCATCGGCAACACAATCATTGCCAGCGTAGCTAACACGAGTAGCGGCGTACCTACGCCTTTAAAACTGGCAGGTCGAATTTGGCGCCACTGTCCGAGAGTTGCTCTTACATCCATCACATCAGCCTGAGAATTGACACTTTGCAAGGTAAAAGCAAACTTCGCGCCAATCGTTAGTGAGTGACTGATACCCTATCAAACACTACTCACAATTGCTGTTTAACTGAGCAAACTCAGCGAGATAGCACTCACCGAATATCCAGTTAGTACTTTTTAAACTCATCAGGAATCGGTTGATTAAGCGGGATCGGCGTAGGCTTACGACCACGGCCTTTTTGATATTGACGCAATTGAAATACGTAGGCCAACACTTGTGCCACAGCAGTAAATAGCCCTTCAGGGATCTGCTGTTCAATCTTAGTGGTGTGGTAAATTGCCCGTGCCAACAGCGGCGCGGAAACAATCGCAATATTATATTCACGGGCGATTTCACGAATTTTAAACGCCACTTCATCCGTGCCCTTGGCGACGATATAGGGCGCGGCGGCTTTCTTCGCATCATACTTCACCGCAACAGCATAATGCTCAGGGTTCACCACAATCACGTCAGCTTTTGGCACTTCGGCCATCATCCGCCGCTGTGCCATTTCACGTTGCAGCTGACGAATCCGCCCTTTCACTTCAGGCTTACCTTCAGTGTCTTTATATTCGTCTTTTACCTCTTGTTTAGTCATCCGTAACTGTTTGTTATGGTTCCAAATCTGATACGGCACATCGATAATCACAATCAACAAGGTTGAAAAACACAGCAGGGTAAAAATCCACCACAGCAAGTCCATCGCATGCATTAAATTGCCGGGAAGATGGTCCTGTGACAGATTCAAAATATCGGGGAAATACACAGTCAGCAGCAGGTAAGCCGATAAGGCCACTACCGAGAATTTTGCAATGCCCTTGGTCAGTTCCACTAACGCTTGCAGACCAAACATCCGCTTGAGTCCGGTCAAAGGGTTCATTTTACTGCCCTTGGGCGTAATCGCCTGCGCACTAAAACTTACCCCACCAACCACGATATTGCCTACAAACGCAACCAATGCTAGAAACGCTATAAACCCCAAAATGGGCAGACCAGTCTCAGCCAGCACCGCACTCCAAACGCTGAATAAACTGCGGGTATCGAAAATCTGGTCACGTTCAATCGTGAACAGACTTCTCATCATATTGGATAAGCCATTAATCAAACTGGGCCCCGCAATCGCGAATCCTAACGCAGACGCCAGCAGCACTGCCGAGGTACCCAACTCTCTTGAGCGCGGTACTTGGCCTTTCTCCCGCGCCTGCTCAAGCCTTCGGGAGGTGGCCTCTTCGGTTTTTTCCTGTCCGTCCTGATTTTCCGCCATTAGGGCACTCCATCAAGCTTACATTGCAAGCCGGCGATGTCGCACAGTAGCACCTGTGCCGCCTGCCAGACTTCATCAAAATGGGACATGATTTGATCAAGCGTCAACCACAAGATGATCAAACCACCGATCATGGTCACCGGAAAACCGATGGCAAAAATGTTCAACTGAGGTGCCGCGCGAGTCATAACACCAAAAGATAAGTTAATGATTAACAATGCGATAATAGAAGATAACGACATTGTCAGCGCCGCGCCAAACATATATGCGCCCCACTCGCCAATTTGCTTATAGGTGCCCACTTCAAGCCCGCTGGTGGATACGGGTACGGTATCAAAGCTGGCAATTAGCATTCGAAGCATCACCAGATGCCCATCAACGCTGAGAAAAATGAGCGTGGTTAACACTAAGAAAAAGTTACCTACCACGGGCGTTTGTTGCCCCGATGAAGGGTCAACCATCGAGGCAAAGCCCAAACTGGTTTGCATACCAATAATCTGGCCAGTGAGCACAAAGATTTGCATCAGCATCAGCGACACAAATCCCATCGCCACCCCTATGAGAATTTGCTGAATGGTAATAAAGGTCGATTCGATAGACAGCAGATCGGCTTGCGGCATCGGTGGCAACATAGGGGCAACCGCCACGGTAATGGCTACAGCCATAAGCAAGCGAACGCGAGTTGGGGTGGTACTGGCGCCAAATATCGCCATTACCATTAACATGCTCGATATACGGAATAGTGGCCAAGCATAAGCGGCGATGGTCTGTTGCAGCGTAGCAAACAAAAAGTCCATGCTAACCTACCACTTGCGGGATCCGCTGCACCATCTCCAAAAAGAAATCCATCAATGTCTGCACCAGCCAATGGCCAATAAACATCAGCGCCAACAAGGTGGTCAATAAGCGGGGCAAAAAGCTCAGCGTCTGTTCGTTAATTGAGGTTGCCGCCTGAAATACGGCCACGATAAGCCCCACGACTAAGCTCGGGACGACCACTGCCGACACAATAACCACGATGATGGATAAAGCTTCTCGTAGAACATCGACAAAGGCTTCAGGTGACATACGTCCTCCTAATTCCCGAAACTGCCAGCGAGGGTACCCATCACCAGCGTCCAACCGTCCACCAGCACAAACAGCATGATTTTAAAGGGCAGCGAGACAATCATTGGCGATAGCATCATCATCCCCATCGCCATCAAAATACTGGCAACCACAAGATCAATCACTAGGAACGGAATAAAAAGCATAAACCCTATTTGGAATGCCGTTTTAAGTTCGCTAGTAATAAACGACGGAATGACTACCGTCATCGGTGTTTCTTCCGGGGTGGTAATGTTTTGATAGCCAGAGATTTCGATAAACGAATTGAGATCGGTATTGCGGGTTTGCGACAACATAAACGTTTTGAGCGGTTTCTGGGCGGCATCATAGGCTTGCTGCAGCGTAATGGTTTCATTCATGTAGGGCTGCACGGCGTTATCGTAGATTTTTTCAAACACTGGATTCATGATGAAAAACGTCATGAACAAGCTAATACCGATAAGTACCTGATTTGAAGGCGTTTGTTGTAAGCCGATCGCTTGTCGTAAAATCGATAACACCACAATGATACGGGTAAACGAGGTCAACATGATGAGCATCGCTGGCAAGAAACTCAGCGCGGTCATCAACAACAGAATTTGCATGGTCACTGAGTATTCAGTGTTGCCATCAGCGCCGGTTGTGACAGTTACAGCCGGGAACAAACCATCCTGCGCCCAAGCCAGCTCGGGCATCAGTGCACCCAATGCCAACGCTGCCGTACAAAAAAATGCCGTTAACCACTTCATTGTTGTTGCGCCCTCACCTGCTTGAGTTTTTGCGAAAATGAGGTCGTTTCAATATTGACCGGTGAATCATACTTGTCGAGCAAGGTGACCTGCTGCGAGGTAACGCCGAGAAGATACTGTTGCCCATCTAACTCTATCAGCACCACCCGCTCTTTGGGGCCTAACGCAGATTGCGCTTTGACTTTAATGGCAGCGTTATTACCGGTCACCAAGTTCAGCCGTTTGACGGCGTAGGCCAGCAAAAATATTAGCAACAGCACAAAGATGAGCCCGCCGAACATGCCAACAATCGCGGTGAAATCGACGCCAGCGCGCGGTGTTGTGGTTGGCGTAGTCGTTACGGTCGAGGCTGCAGCTAATATGGTTATCATAGCGTTATTTAAGCTTTTTAATCCGTTCAGTTTGGCTGATAACGTCGGTCAAACGAATACCAAATTTATCGTTGACCACGACCACTTCACCGTGAGCAATCAAGGTACCGTTAACCATAACATCCAGCGGTTCACCTGCAACACGGTCCAGTTCTACCACTGAGCCTTGGTTCAGCTGCAGCAGGTTACGAATACTGATTAGGCTGCGGCCAACTTCCATCGAAATGGTGACCGGAATATCCAAAATTGAATCAAGCTTAGCGGACTCTTCATCAGTTAATTTTTTTGATTTATCGTTGCTAAACTCTTCAAGCTCGACCGCTTTCGCCTCTTCTTCAGCCTGCTCAGCCATTGCTGCGGCCCAATCGTCCATCTCATCATTACTCATACTGATAAACCTTATATTTCAGAGATATCTTTAGATTTGTTTTTACGCATCACTAATTGAAGCTCGCTTTTAACTGTTTCTGGTCGAGGGATCTTCGACGCAATTTGCAGTGCCAAATTGTCTTTAACACGTCCCAATTTGCAACGGTAGGATGGCAGATCTTCTACTTTCATCACCAGATGTTCTGGCATATCCACCGGAATAATGTCGCCGGTTTTCAGTTCCATGACATCGCGTAATGTCACCTGCTTTTCGATTAAACGCGCGTCAACATTCACCAACACATCCATGATTTCATCTTGCAACGCTTGTGACCAGCGCATGTCGGTGTCTTGCTTATCACTTTGCACCCCGGCATCCAGCAGTTCGCGGATCGGCTCAATCATCGAATATGGCATGGTAATGTGGAAATCCCCACCACCACCATCCACTTCGATATGGAATGAGCTCACCACCACTACTTCGGTCGGACTCACAATGTTGGCCATCGCCGGGTTCACTTCAGAGTCGAGATAATCGAACTCAACATCCATCACCGGTGCCCAGGCATCTTTGTAATCTTCAAAGATAATCTTCAGCAATAACTGAATGATACGCCGCTCCGTTGGAGTAAATTCACGGCCTTCAATTTTGGCATGAAAGCGGCCATCACCACCAAAAAAGTTATCTACCAGAATAAACACTAACCGTGCTTCCATGGTGATCAAGCCCGTGCCTTTCAGAGGACTTAAGCGCACCATGTTCAAACTGGTGGGTACAAACAGGGTATGGACATATTCACCAAATTTCAGCATCTGTACGCCGTTAACTGACACTTCAGCGGTACGACGCATCATATTAAACATGCTAATCCGTAAGTGACGCGCAAAACGTTCGTTAACGATTTCCAGCGTCGGCATGCGCCCACGGACGATACGATCTTGAGAAGAAAAATCGTAAGATATCGCTGTCTGTCCACCAGCATCAATCTCTTCTTCTTCAACGTCATCTACGCCATGAAGTAGCGCATCAATTTCGTCTTGGCTTAATATATCGCTCACAATTTCGCCCTAGCGTTTCGCGTCATTCAGCAGCATTACTGCATGACGAATCCAGTAAACAACACTTTCTCTACCACTTTACGACCGGTGATAGGTTGCAGCGTATTTTGTACGTTTAATAATGCCACTTGTCTTAATTCATCTTTGCCCGCAAGCGTACTGAGTTTCTCTTCACTGGCACCACTAAAGGTGGTCAGCAGTGCATCTTCAACCAGTGGAATATGCTTTTGCAGCGTGATTTCGTTTTCTTCACCACGCACCATTAGCTGCACTTTGATCTCTACTAAACGCGAGCGACCAGCACCGGCAACGTTAAACAGGAATGGGCGGGGCATCGGCACATAAGCAGCATTGCCCATCGCAGGCGCAGCAGGATCTGTAGCAGCGGGCGCAGCAGTCTCTGCCGCAGCAGGCGCTTCTTCGCTACTACCGAGTAAGAAAAATGCAGCAGCACCACCACCGGCTAAAATCACCACCACGGCGATGATAATAAACAGCATCTTTTTACTCTTTCCGCCTTTTTCTGCCAGTTCTAGCTGTTGCTCTGCCATTTGTATACCCTTGCCTGACGCATTAAACCTGAGGTGCTAATAGGTTACCTTCTCATGCGTAATAATCTATACCAGAAGCGTAACTCTCTGAAATATTTAGCGCCTGATTTGCTACTTCGGTGGAACTTTCATCAGAATCTGCGCCAAATTCCCCAACGGCAGCAGAACTCCCCCCTCCTGCCATGCCACTTTGGGATTGTTGTCCAGAGCCGCCATAGGATACTTGGCTGTCAGCCAAGTTCATTCCTTGCTGTTGCAACATATCTCTTAACCGAGGCATTGCCTGATCGATTAAATCCTTCGCCTGCGTTTGTGTTACATGGAATTGCACTTGCGTATGGTCACCGCGCACTTGCACTTTTACAGTCATAGAACCCAACTCGGGAGGATCTAAACGGATCTCTGCGTGTTGAATTCCATCTTTGACCATAGTCAATAATTGCTGACGCATTACCGGCGCAAACCGTTGCACCAGCTCTTGCTGATTAACTTGCGCCTCGTTTGCCTGTCTTAATGATAGATGAACTGAAGCAGGCGACTGTGTTTGCTGTTGTTGCAGGTTATGCATTTGCGTCGCTTGCAGATCTTTCACGGCAGCCATCGAATCAACCTCGATTTGTGCAGTGAATTTCATTTGCGGCGACATCGTTGCGGCATGGGTGTTAGTCGCATCTGCATTGGTTACAAGCTGCATCACCTTGTCAACAAAGCTAGAATCAACATCCCCTTGAGCAGCACTGACAGCAGTTGCCGGCCCTTGCGGAGCATCATTTGTGGCATTGCTAGTTGTCGCCAGTCGTTGCGACAACATCTGTAGCAATGCCTGTTGGCCCTTATTAATGGTGTCAGCCATCGAATTAGTCACAACCGCAGGTTCTACATTTACTGCAGATGATGGCTGCGCCGCATGTTCACTAACGTTTTGTTCTGCGGCCTGCGCCAAAAAACTCAACACAGCAATGGCTAACTGTTCGATTTTGTGTTCGTCTTGATCTTTAACGACATTATTACTTGCGAGGTTTGACTCTGCTGGGGTTGCGATTAGATCATCCGCCACAAGCGCACTGGCAGTAGCTGCTGTTTCCAGGCTAGAAGCTGAGCCATCTTCAGCTGATATGTCCTCATCAGTAGACTCTGACTTATCAGCAGTCGATGAAGCATCAGTAACCGTAATCGGCTGTTCCAGATTGACTAATAATTGCTCAAGGCTAATGTCTGCGGCGTCATCGTTTACATTAGCACCGACCTTATCAACGGCTTCGTTAGCCAAAGGTTTAGCTTGAGGGTGCATCAATGCGGCGACAAGTGCATTAAGTTGCGCCAATAACGTTGCATCATCCTTTGCTGAACTCTCGGCAGACTCATTATTGGCGACAACTCTATCGGCATCTTGCGCAGAATCACCCTTTTCTGCGGCGTCACCACCGCTCAACTGAGCCAATAATTTGGCTATCATTGCTTGCAGTTGGTCTTGTTCTGCTGGGGATAATCCGGCCAACTGCTGGACTAACTCGGTCGCGGCAACTTCAGTCTCAGGGTCAATATTAGTAAAAGTATCAATATTGGTAACAGTGTCATTATCAGCAGTGGCGACTTGCTGTTGCGCCGCAGACGGCAACATTTTTCCTAGGGCAATCTGTTGCAGCGTCGTAGTTACCGCATCGCTGTCGTCCGCATCTGCCACAGCATTAGCCGCTTGCGATTTGGTCGATGCCTTAGGTTGATAAGGGGCGAGAAATTCTTTGGACTTGCGAGGGGATTCTATGCTGCCTTGAGCTTGTTGATAAATTTCATTAAAGCTTGGATTTTCTTGAAGATTATCAAAATCAATGCTTTTACCCGTGGACAACAGGCCATCCGCGGCCCCCAGCTTCGGTGCATTATTACTGCTCGATGAAATTTGGCTCGCTAACTGCTGCATGTGATCCTCCAAGGCTTCCCAACGCGTTTTGACTCTGCGCTAGGCAGCTGATATTTGGCGTTCACACGCATTAAAGCAAGTTCCGAGCCAACCAACGTGAAGCTCAGTCGTAACGCGCAATTAATACTCGTTGAGATCATTGGTATTGCGCTTACGGCAATAAAACTGCTGCGAAGCAAACTCGTCGGTCATCTTCTGCTCCTGTTTAAGCTGTTTAGCTTCGGCAGCAGCGGCTTTCTTAGCTAACAACAATTCCACCGCTTTACGTTTTTGTTGCTTTTCCAACCAATATTTTTGTCGATGTAATTTTTGCTGTTCCGCATCGTGAACCACGGCATTTTGCTGTTTAATTGCGCTATCAATTTGCTGAATAAAACGATGAAACTGCTGGTAAGCCTCAGCACGGATCTGCTGTCCTTGTTTGTCCGACAACTGTTTCATGTAATCGAGGCGATAGCCATTGAGCGCCTGCAACTGTGCATTGCGGCGTTGATGTTCCAACTGCGCAGCTTTCAGTTTCAATGCGGCTTGTTCTTCCGCTTCTTGCGCCAATTTGAGCACAGTCAGTAATGGATCTTTTGCCATAGGCTACTCGCTAAACTCGACATTGGGCCGCCAGCTGTCCCAACATTAGGGTACTGTCGGCAAAGCTAACCGCTTCATGCATTCGCTGACGCAGGAACGCGTTCATTGCGGGTTGCAACCGAATAGCATTATCAATACGTGGATCGCTGCCCTGAGAATAGGCACCGATAGAGATAAGATCGCGATTTTGCTGGTACACCGAATACGTTTGCTTCACTCGCCGCATCGCTTCTAAATGCTCGGTTGAAATCACCATCGGCGCAACACGGCTGATCGAGGCTTCAATATCAATCGCCGGATAATGGCCAGAATCCGCCAAACTACGTGATAACACGATGTGACCATCAAGAATCGCACGCGAGGCATCGGCAATCGGGTCTTGTTGATCGTCGCCTTCAGTAAGTACCGTATAAAACGCCGTAATGGAGCCTTGGCCGTCACCGCCGTTACCGGCGCGTTCAACCAATCGCGGCAATCTGGCAAACACTGATGGTGGGTAACCCTTAGTTGCCGGTGGTTCACCAATGGCGAGGGCAATCTCCCGCTGCGCTTGAGCATAACGGGTCAAGCTATCCATCAGCAGCAACACGTCCAACCCTTGATCGCGAAAATACTCCGCGATACGGGTTGATGTTTCGCAGGCGCGCAAGCGCATTAAGGGCGAGGTATCGGCTGGTGCTGCAATCACTACCGAGCGTTTTCGACCTTCAACGCCGAGGATCTCTTCAATAAATTCTTTTACTTCGCGGCCACGTTCACCCACTAAGCCCACCACAATCACATCGGCGGAGGTACCGCGAGTCATCATTCCGAGCAGCACACTTTTACCCACGCCGGAACCGGCAAACAAGCCCATACGCTGGCCTTTGCCGATGGTGAGCATGGAGTTAATTGCACGCACGCCTACATCCAGCGGTTCTGAGATCGCACGGCGAGCCAATGGATTTATCGGTTGTGCATGAG